>JAJRTD010000006.1 GCA_024278435.1 Gammaproteobacteria bacterium
ATGTCCCGGTTTCTGAATACCCCGCAATGGTCTTCCATGGTCTGCTTTAGCTCCTTGCGCAGGCTCGCGACGGTTTCATGGTCAGCACCACTGGCTGCTGCAGGCCTGTCGTATTGCGTAGCCTTGTCCACAGCGCGCTGGATCACCGCTTCATCAATCGAGTGGTGATATTTGTTTTCCTGCAGATATTCAATAATGTGATTGGCTGCCGCACGGCCGAATACCAGGATATCCAGCAATGAATTGCCTCCGAGGCGGTTACCGCCATGCACCGATACGCAGGCGCACTCACCGGCCGCATATAAACCGGCCACTGGCTCTTCCGGGGTATCCTTGACCGGCACTACAACCTGGCCGAAACGGTTGGTGGGGATGCCGCCCATGGTGTAATGCGCGGTAGGGAAAACCGGGATCGGCGCTTCTGCAGGATCGATACCGAGGAAAGTAATACAGGTCTGACGGATACCCGGCAGGCGTTTCTGTATAACACCTTCGCCGAGGTGGTCAAGTTTCAGCAAAACATGATCCTTGTTCGGGCCGCAACCCCGACCTTCACGGATTTCAATAGAAATAGCCCGGCTGACAACATCACGACTGGCAAGATCCTTGGCTTTCGGTGCGTAACGTTCCATCAAACGTTCGCCTTCACCGTTGACCAGGTAGCCACCTTCTCCGCGGGCACCTTCGGTAATCAGCATGCCCCTGCCGGCAATACCGGTGGGGTGAAACTGGAAGAACTCCATATCCTGCAGAGGAATGCCGGCACGCATGGCCATGCCCATACCGTCACCGGTATTGATCATTGCATTGGTCGTGGTTTTGAATAACTGGCCGGCTCTACCGGTGGCAAGCAGGGTGGTTTTGGCTTCGATAATAATAATCCGGCCATCGTGAATATTAAACACCAGTGCGCCCAGTATATGACCGTCACTGCTCTTCAGCAGATCCAGTGCAAAGTACTCATCAAAGAAATGGGTTTTCGCCCGGATGTTCTGCTGATACAGGCTGTGCAGGATAGCGTGCCCGGTACGGTCTGCCGCGGCACAGGTTCTGGCCGCCTGGTCGCCGCCGAAATTCTGACTCTGGCCGCCGAATGCGCGCTGGTAGATCCTGCCGTTATCAAGGCGGGAAAAAGGCACACCGAAATGCTCCAGTTCATAAACCGCCCTGGGGGCTGCACGGCACATATATTCAATCGCATCCTGGTCACCCAGGTAATCGCTGCCCTTCACCGTGTCAAACATGTGCCAGTGCCAGTTATCCGGCAACACGTTGGCCAGTGCCGCATTCATACCTCCCTGTGCCGCCACCGTGTGCGAACGCGTCGGAAAGACTTTTGATACCACGGCAACATTAAGATCTGCTTCGGCAAGTTTTAACGCCGCGCGCAAACCGCCTCCCCCGGCGCCGATAATCAGGGTGTCAAACTGCCTTCTTTCTATGGACGTTATATCCGTCATCTATTCACCCTGCTACCGGCAGTAAAAGTATCCGGAACACCCACAGACCACTGCCAAGCAATATACCAATTAACAAGGCCAGAGCAGAAATACGCAGCATAATGTTATGTACATAATCAAGGACTACATCGCGCATACCGATCCAGCTGTGAAATAATAAAGCAATAATAAAAATACCGGAAACAATGGTATTAAAAGGAGAATAAAACCAGTTTACCCAGTCCTTATAAGTGAAGTTATCGCCACTATACAGACTGAAGACAGCGTACAGGCAGAACAGCACGATATATACCGCGCTGACACGCTGTATCACCCACGGCCTCAAGCCTTCCAGAACATAGACGCTCATGAACAGGCCCCGCAAACAATCAGCAGCAGGGTCAATACTTCTGCCAGCAAGACCAGCCAGGCACCTGCCCGGGCGTTGGACTTTTCAATACCGATTTCGGCATCGATCAGCAGAAAACGCAGACCGGCAAAAAAGTGATGCGCCAGTGACCACAGCAACACGACCTGTAGAATCAGCATCAATGGTTGGTTCAGCAGTTGCCGGACGTCCACAAAGGACTGTTCTGATTCAAGCGACAGGCCAAGCAGGTAAACGGCAAACGGGATGGAGGAAAAGAGAAGGATGCCGCTGGCCCGGTGAGCAAGGGATACGATACCCATAACAGGCAAACGAATTTTAATAAGATTTAAATAGACCGGACGACTGTCAGCCATTACCCCGTCCTTCCATTTCCTGTTGCCATGTGCCTCAGCCAGATGATTGTTTTTATTATCTATAGTGATGACTGAAACGACAAAAGGTTCAATCAATCAGCATTTATAAAATACTACCGCTGTCAGCATTTTTAAACAATAGGTATCGACATTAAATGGCATTTTAAATAATGGCGCTATTGATAGCTTGCCAGCTAGTGAATACTGCCAAGCATAATCAGCAGTCGCTTGTGCACAGCCTGTATATCATCATAGGATTCACCCTGGCGGGATAACTCGGCACGTACACAGGCGCTATCATCAAGCCCGCATAATTGCTTCTCCCTTATGCTGTTCAATATAGCGCACAGTTGAACAGCGTAGTCAGCAACCTCAATATCTGACATATCCTCTACCACGGGAGAAGCCAGTAGCGGTGTCGACAGCACCAGCAACACCATACCTGACAGTAAAAATCTCATCAATCGCTTCATAACAACCTCCCTGAACAAAAACCCGTATACTCTATACTTAAAGTCTATGCCTTAGCCGGCAATATCACTTGACCGCCGATGCCATCACATTACCCCCGGACGCCGGCAATTAATATGCCAATAAGCAATTGATTTATTTGCATAAGCGAGAAGCTGTACCGAAGGTATAGGATATACCCACATGAAATATGTAATGATAAAAAAGGCAAACTTGTCTATTATCCGGCTAACCAAAATACAGGCAGAACAACAATGAATAGCGACTGGAAAAATTACCTTTTATCAAAAGGTGCGCAGGCAGACAGCAACGGCCTGTTCTGTTTTAACGATGAAGCCACGGCTAACCGCAAGGCGGCAAGCAGCAGCATTATTTGCGACCTGTCCCAGTACAGCCTGGTGGTTATTGCCGGTGAGGATGCCAGCAGTTTTATGCAGGGCCAGTTCACTAATGATGTGACACAGGTTGATGCAGACAACAGCCAGCTCAGCGCCTTCTGTAACAATAAAGGACGCATGCTGGCGAATTTCCGTTTATTCAGTTACCAGCAGAACTACTTCATCTGCCTGCGCAATAACCTGGTTGAGTCCGGCATCAGCCATCTGCAGAGTTATGTACTGCGTGCCCAGGTCGCCATCCAGGATGTCAGCGAGCAGTTAATCCACCTGGGTATCAGCGGTGAGAATGCAGTTGAACTGCTATCACCGTTTATCGAAAACCTGAAACAGGAAATTGACAGCGTCTCATACAATGATAATTACATCGCCATTCGGGTTGCCGTTTCTGCAGATAATGCTGCGCCCCGTTATGAAATTTTCTGCTCGCTTGAACAGGCAAAAGACCTGTGGGAGAAAGTCAGCGCACAGGCCGAGGCGGTTAACTCTTCAAGCTGGGACTACCTGAATATCCAGGCCGGCCTGCCGTTTATTGATGCCGCCACACAGGGCGAGTTTGTACCACAAATGGCCAACATGGAACTGCTCAACGGCGTCAGCTTTACCAAGGGCTGTTATACAGGCCAGGAAATTGTTGCTCGTATGCATTACCTGGGAAAACTGAAAAAACGCTGCTTTAAAGTACATATTGATACTGAAGAAAAACCCGCAGCTGGCGACAATCTGTTTGCAGAAAATGCAAAGGCCGGGCAGAACACCGGCAAGATCATCCAGGCAGAAAAGAACCCGGAATCCGGTTATGACGCACTGGCAGTGATACAGATTGCAGACAGTGAAGGCAGGCTGTTTCTGAATAATGCGGATGGGCCGGTGGTTACAGTGGGAGAACTACCATATGATTTTGAATCTTCCGCAAAT
>JAJRTD010000045.1 GCA_024278435.1 Gammaproteobacteria bacterium
CATAGTTAAAGCTGATATTGATATTACCGGCAATGCGCTGGTCAATATCGCCGTTAACGTAAACCTCTTCCATGTCTTTTACGCCGTCATATAATTTGTTACGCAGCTTCAGCAGGCGTTCGTTTTCTCCATGCATTTCCTCTTTGGCAATGCGGAAGGCCTCACCCATACCGACAATCTGGTGGGTTGCCAGGGTACCGGAACGCATGCCGCGCTCATGGCCACCGCCGTGCATCTGTGCTTCCAGACGGATGCGTGGCTTTCTCTGTACATACAGGGCACCGATACCCTTGGGGCCGTAAATTTTATGTGCGGAGAAGCTCATTAAATCAACCGGCAGCTGTTCCAGGTTGATATCCACTTTACCGGCACTCTGGGCGCCGTCGACATGGAAAATCACTTTTCTTTCACGGCAGATATTACCGATGGCCTCGATATCCTGGATAACACCGATTTCGTTGTTAACATGCATGATCGAAACCAGTACCGTGTCATCACGTAATGCCGCTTTCAGCACATCAAGGTCAATCAGGCCGTTTTTCATCGGGTCGAGATAAGTCACTTCGTAACCTTCACGCTCCAGCTGGCGGCAGCTGTCCAGAACCGCTTTATGTTCGGTTTTACAGGTAACGATGTGCTTGCCGCGTTTTTTATAAAAGTGTGCAATACCCTTGATGGCCAGGTTATCGGACTCGGTGGCGCCGGAGGTAAAGATTATCTCCTTTGGATTGGCACCAACCAGGTCGGCAACCTGTTTGCGGGCCTTCTCTATAGCCGCTTCTGCGGTCCAGCCAAAACTGTGGCTGCGAGAGGCAGGGTTGCCAAAATTACTTTCCGGACCCATATATTTAAGCATTTCAGTAACAACACGCTCATCGATGGGTGTGGTTGCTGAATAATCCAGGTAGATTGGCTTCTCGGCTATTGCTTGTACTGTCACTTCTTTCACCTTATAAATAACACGTTAAACATTCGCAGCCATGACTGACGACTGTTGGTTGATTTCAATAATGTCACGCAATGCATTCAACAACGCATCAACATCAGACATTGTATTTGTTTTGCCAAAACTCACCCTTATGGCTGAGTCTGCCAGCGCGTCATCCACCTTCATGGCAGTTAACACATGGCTTGGCCCTGTTTTTCCACTGGTACACGCGGAGCCACTGGACACCGCAATGGCTTTTCTGTCCAGCTGCATCAGCAGGGTTTCGCCGCTAAATCCGGCAACACCAAACTGTACCGTATTCGGCAAGCGCTCCGCCTCTTCTGCAAACACGGTTACCGCTGTAAACTTTTTCAGCCCTGCTTGCAGGGCATCACGCAGCGCCCGTAACTGCCGGCCGCGTGTCTCTAATTCTGCACTGGCCAGTTCAGCCGCCTTGCCGAAGCCGACGATGGCCGCTACATTTTCGGTACCGGCACGTAAATTCTTTTCCTGCGATCCGCCAAACTGTATTTTTTCTATGGGCAGATACTTGTCAATAACCAGGGCTCCCACCCCGGTCGGCCCGTACAGTTTGTGCGCCGAAAGCGTCATGGCATGTACGCCGCTTTCAATAAAATTCAAGCCGATTTTACCTGCCGCCTGTGAGGCATCGGTATGAAAAAAACAGCCCTGCTGGCGGGCATATTCAACCAGTGGCGCCAGCTGCTGTATGGCGCCGGTTTCATTATTGGCCGCCATTACCGATATCAGCGCGGTTGCCGGGCCGGTTGCCTGTTGCAGCGCAGTCAGGTCAACACAGCCGTTGCTATCGACCGCAATTTTATCGACTGCCAGCGGCAGATGCTGCGCCGGTTCCAGCAGCGACATATGCTCAATGGCGCTGATCGCAATACGGGCATCCGCTTTTTTCTTTAGCTGCTGCCGGCTGAAGCCAAACAGCAGCAGGTTGTTTGATTCGGTGCCACCGCTGGTAAAAATAACCTGCTCTGCCCTTGCCCCGACAAGCCGGGCCACCGACTCTCTTGCCTGCTCGATGGCATCTTTCTGCAAGCGTCCAAAACGGTGTACGCTTGAAGGGTTGCCGCAAACATGTCCCATAAAAGGCAACATGGCCTGCAGGACATTTTCATCCAGAGCGGTTGTTGCGTTATTGTCCAGGTATACAGCCATTGCCTTCTCTATACCGGCATTACTGTACCGTCACCTCTTCCTGCCGGGACTGTACTTCGGTCACTGTGTCCTGTTTCATAATCTCTGATAGCGTTATGCCATCGAGGAAAGTACGGATTTCATTACTCAGCTCCTGCCAGAGATCATGGGTCAGACACTGATAGTCACCGTGGCAACCACCATCGTCACCGCAGTCAACAACCTTGCAGGCTTCATCAACAGCAAGGATAATATCGGAGACGCTGACTTCATCCACACCGTTCTTAAGTGTATAACCACCACCGGGGCCGCGGGTGCTGCAGACAATCTCATTCCGGCGCAGCTTGGCAAACAGCTGCTCCAGGTAGGACAGTGAAATATTCTGACGCTCAGAAATCGCCGCCAGGGAAACCGGTCCCTTGTCCTGGTGCAATGCCAGGTCCAGTACTGCAGTTACCGCGTAACGACCTTTTGTGGTTAAACGCATATCAATTACTCATGAAAGTTCAATCACGCAATTTTACTTAAACCCGACTAATTTAGTCAAGTATTATTTCCGAGTGATTTAGTCAGGTATTACTTAGGTGATATATAAAGCAGGAAATCATCATTACAAGCGGGCATTTAAAAACTTATTTGCCGCAGGTGAACGCAGATAAAAGCCTTTAATTTGTACCTGTCATCATGAGCGAAGCCGAAGGATCCTGAAGCCCGGGTATCTCAACAGAGACCAAGATCCTTCGACTCCACTGCGCTCCGCTCAGGATGACAGCATGAAGGTTTTATCGGTGTTTATCTGCGGCGAAAAAACGCTTTAATTGGTTTCGATCTTCTCAACTTCGTCAGTAGCGTCCGAAGCGCTGGTCGAAATCGTGCATGAGCCCAGATCCGGCAGCTTTTCAACGTCAATTTCAGCACCAAACTGCTTCAGCGCACCGCACATGGTCTCCATTTTCTCATCCATGGCATGGATATGGTCCAGCATTTTGTTAATGGCGGTCGCCACCGGGTCCGGCGCATCACGTGTCGCGCCGTAGGCATCAAAGCCCATTTTCTGCGCGATATTATGCCGCTTCTCCTCGGCATCATCCTGGTGATGAATCACCCGCCCCGGCACCCCGACCACCGTGGAATGCTGCTCTACATCCTTGGTTACCACGGCATTGGAACCGATGCGCACGCCTTCCGACAGGGTAATCGGGCCCAGCACCTTGGCCCCGGCACCGACAACGACATTATTCTGCAGGGTCGGGTGCCGTTTGCCGGAACGCCAGCTGGTACCGCCCAGGGTAACGCCGTGGTACAGGGTGCAGTCGTCCCCGATATGGGCGGTTTCACCGATAACAACGCCCATGCCGTGGTCGATAAAAAAACGCTGGCCGATGGTTGCCCCGGGATGGATCTCAATACCGGTAAACCAGCGGGAAAAATGCGCAAACCAGCGCGCCAGCCAGCGTAAGCCGAGGTTCCATAAAAAATGGTTGAAACGGTGAAAGATCACCGCATGCACCCCGGGGTAACAGGTAATGACTTCCCAGGTATTCCTGGCTGCGGGGTCGCGGTCAAAGACGCATCTTATATCTTCACGAATACTGATTGGTTTTTCCTCTGAATGAACGGCCGGATTATTATAGCTGCCTGTATTTTAACAGTTTTTATTTAACGCATAACACTGTAGACATATTAAACGAAATCAACAGTTAAGTTATACCCGGAAAACTTACGGATATTCAGCACGCCGCTATCAAGCAGCAGGTACTGGCCCTTGATACCCGTCAGCCGGCCTTCAATTTCAGGCATTTTGTCAAAATTCAGTGATTTCACTTTTTCCGGGTATTCAACTACCGGGAAGCGGATTTCAACAGGCTCTTCATCAAGTCGCTCGATGGCTGCCGCATCCTGCTGTTGCTGTATCGCCTCAATTTCCGCACTACAGGTTTCCAGCAGCTCATCACGAACAGCTTTCAGATCCTGTGATTCCGCCTCGCCTTTCAGCATTTTGCGCCAGTCTGTGCGATCGGAGATATGCTGCTTTAACGCCACCTCGATCAAGCCTGACTGCAGCAGGTTTGCCACCCGGAAAACCGGTAGTGCCTGGGTTGCGCCCTGGTCGATCCAGCGTGTCGGCAGCTGGGTTTCCCGGGTGATACCAACCTTGATGCCGGACGAGTTGGCCAGGTAGACATAATGCGGCCGGAAACAGTGTTCTTCACCCCACTTCGGCTCACGGCAGGTACCCTGTGCGTAGTGACAGGTTTCCGGCTTCATAATGCACATGTCACAGGCGGCCAGGCTGCGAAAACAGGGATAGCAGTAACCCTGTGAAAAACTTTTACTGGTTTTTCGGCCACAGGCAATGCAGTTAATCTGCTGGTGATAACTTAGTTTTACGGTTTCACCAATATGTTCATTCAACGGCAGCAACTTTTCACCGATGGGCAACTGATACTGAACAGGCTGATCCTGAGCAGGATCACCAAGCGTGGATTGCATTTTTAAAATATTTCCCGTCATCATTTTTCCAGATCAACTACCCTGCGTTATAAAGTCTGCAATCTTATCAACTGCCTGCTCCAGCTGTTCAAGTGATTGCGTATAGGCAAATCGACAGTATTTATTCGCCCGGTACTGGCCAAAATCAATCCCCGGAGTCAGGGCCACGCCCTGCTTCTCCAACAACAGTTTCACCCAGCTGAAACTGTCATCGGTAAAGCGCTCACAATTGGCATAAATATAAAACGCACCCTGTGGCTTGACCGTGATTTCAAAACCCAGCTGCTGCAATGCCGGCAACAGGAAATCACGACGGCGTTTAAATTCATCCCGGCGCCGGTCCAGTTCTACCTGGGTCTCGGCCTTCAGGGCCTGCAGGGCTGCGTACTGTGAAATAGTCGGCGGCGCCAGGTAAAGATTCTGGGCGATACGGTCAATGCTGTCGACATAGAATTCCGGCACTACCATCCAGCCGATGCGCCAGCCGGTCATGCCAAAATATTTTGAAAAACTGTTAATAACAAAACATTCATCCGACAGTTGCAGCGCGCTGTAATCTTCAACATCATAAACCAGCCCCTGGTAGATCTCGTCAACGATCAGGCGCCCGCCTTTCTGCGCCACCTGCTGACACAGTTCAGCCAGCTGTTTTGCCGGCAGCAGCGTGCCTGTGGGATTGGAAGGGGTTGCAACCAGTGCGGCACGGCTTCTGTCGTTCCAGTATTTTTCAACCAGTTTGGCATTCAACTGGTAAGCGGTATCGGCAGCAACAGGAACTGCCACCGCTTCTGAAGCAAGAATCTGCGCAATATTGCGATTACAGGGATAACCCGGATCAGCCAGCAATACATTGTCACCAGCATCCAGCAAACAGGCAATGGCCAGTTGCAGAGCACCCGAAGCGCCCGGCGTTACAATAATGCGCTGCGGGTCGATATGAGCAGAAAATTTCCTGTCATAATAATCCGCGATTGCCTGGCGCAGTTCGGTCAGGCCCATGGCCGGTGTATAATGGGTTTTATACTGATTTAACGCTTCAATGCCGGCATTGATAATACTGTCCGTCGTGGCAAAATCCGGCTCACCGATTTCAAGATGATAAATACTTCTTCCCTGTGCACTCAGGGCTTTGGCACGCGCCAGAATATCCATAACGTAAAAAGGACTTAACGCTTTAGAACGGTTTGACAATTTCTGCTGTGTCACTGCTATGGAGAATACTGTTATTATTGATTTAGTCTGCAGTGCATTCTACACTGAGAACCACAATATACTGTGATTAATTTCATTAACGGATTTATTTCCCGGCAACACTCATGACCAAACACCTACTGATATTTCTGCGTTATTACCTGGTTTTCTTCACCCTGGGCACCAGTTTCAGTGCCTACGCTTTGCCCGAGCAGGAACTGGTACCCGGCGGTATCGCCCTGCTGAAATTACCCGGTTACAAACCGGAGACGAAAGTTTATTTCAACGATAAACGCATCGCCGTTTTCCCCTATGGGGAGAGCTGGGTCGCCATGGCCGGCATCGGGCTGAAGACAAAACCCGGGGATTACGAATTTTCCATCCGCCAGGCGGACGGACTGAGTCTGAATACCAAAGTAACGGTGAAGTACAAAAAGTATGAAGAACAGCACCTGACCATTAAAAACAAGCGCAAGGTCAACCCGAACAAGGATGACAGCAAGCGAATTGCGGCCGAAAGCCAGCGTAAGAAAAAAGCCAAACGCCAGTTCACTGACACCACGCCGAAAGTGGATTTTATCTGGCCGGTCACCGGCCGCATCAGCAGTATTTTCGGTTTACGGCGATTCTTTAATGATCAGGAGCGCAGTCCGCATAACGGTCTTGATATCGCTGCGGCCGAAGGTACACCGGTCAGGGCAACTGCCAGTGGCAAGGTCATTGAATCCGGTGATTTCTTTTTCAGCGGTAATATGATTTTTCTCGACCACGGCCAGGGCATCATTACCCTGTACGCCCATTTAAGTGAAATCGATGTCAAGCCGGGCGACGTGGTAAAACAGGGTGATATTATCGGCAAGGTTGGCCAGACCGGTCGGGTTACCGGCCCTCACCTGCATTTTGCAGTCATCGCCAACCAGGTACTGATCGATCCGGTTTTAATGTTACCCAAAGATGGCAACCCGATTATTGCCTCTTCACCGGAAAAATTGGCAAAATAAGCCATTAATCGCTAAAAAAACTTGCGATTAATATCAAAACAACGATAATTGCGCATCATTACAAAAAGTCAGTTTTGCGTGTGTCTGAATTAGCGTAGCGACTGTGTATTTTCACCCAACTAGATTATCAATTTATGGCTAAAGAAGAAGCAATACAAATGGAAGGTGTGGTTACCGAGACCCTGCCCAACACCATGTTCCGCGTAGAACTGGAAAACGGTCACACCGTGATCGCACATATCTCCGGCAAAATGCGTAAACACTATATTCGCATTATGACTGGCGACCAGGTTACCGTAGAACTCACCCCTTATGACCTGGAAAAAGGCCGCATCGTCTACCGCGCCAAGTAATTCCCATAAAAAAAGGCGGCCGATAGATAACTATCGGCCGCCTTTTTTTATACAGCTCCGGTTTTATTCTGCCTTTGCGGTTTCCTTGACAATCTCAATCGCAATTTCATTCTCTTCCGAAACGGTGACGTTAACGTGACCGCCCCTGGTCAGGTCACCGAACAGTAAATCATTGGCCAGCGGTTTTTTCAGGTGCTCCTGGATCACACGTGCCATCGGCCGGGCGCCCATTTTCGGATCATAACCCTTTTCTGCCAGCAGCTGACGTGCCGCCTTGTCCACGTTGATGGTGACTTTTTTCTCATTCAGCTGCACTTCCAGTGCCACCAGGAACTTATCAACCACGTGAGACAGGGTATGGGCATCAAGCGGACCGAAGTGAACGATCGAGTCCAGACGGTTCCTGAATTCCGGGGTAAACATTTTCTTGATCTCTTCCATACCATCGAGCTCGTTCTGCTGCTCGGTAAAGCCCATGGAGCGGCGCGACATTAACTGCGCTCCGGCATTACTGGTCATCACCAGTACCACGTTTCTGAAATCGGTTTTGCGACCATTGCTGTCGGTCAGGGTACCGTGATCCATGATCTGCAGCAGGATATTAAATACTTCCGGATGGGCTTTTTCAATCTCGTCCAGCAACAGCACACAGTGCGGATGCTTGTTTACCGCCTCGGTCAACAGGCCGCCGTCATCAAAACCAACGTAACCCGGGGGCGCACCGATCAAGCGTGAAACCGTGTGCCGCTCCATGTACTCTGACATATCAAAGCGCAGCAGTTCCACACCCATAATGCTGGCCAGCTGCTTGCTGACCTCGGTTTTACCGACACCGGTAGGGCCGGCAAACAGGAAAGAACCGATCGGCTTGTCGGGATCACCCAGGCCGGAGCGTGACATGCGGATAGCGGTCACCAGTGTTCCGATGGCCTCATCCTGGCCGAACACCACCATTTTCAGGTCGCGCTCCAGGTTTTTCAGGGCATCGGTATCCGATGTGGTCACTGTTTTTGCCGGAATACGGGCAATCTTGGCGATGATGTTTTCAATATCATGCACGCTGATGGATTTTTTACTGGCTTTACCGGAGTGAGACTGCAACTGCCTGCTGGCACCGGCTTCATCGATAACATCGATGGCCTTGTCGGGCAGGAAACGGTCCATAATGTAGCGCTGTGACAGCTCAACCGCGGCACGCAGTGCATTATTACTGTATTTCACATCATGGTGTTCTTCAAAGCGGGTTTTCAGACCCTTGAGGATATCAACAGTCTCGTCAATACTCGGCTCTTCAATATCTATCTTCTGGAAACGGCGTGCCAGTGCATGGTCTTTTTCAAACACACTGCGGAATTCGGCATAGGTGGTTGAGCCGATACATTTGAGTTCACCGTTGGCCAGCATCGGCTTGATCAGGTTGGATGCATCCATTACCCCTCCAGAAGCTGATCCGGCACCGATAATGGTGTGAATTTCATCGATAAACAGTACCGCACCGGGATGCTGCTTTAACTGCTTGAGCACGCCTTTCAGGCGCTTTTCAAAATCACCGCGATACTTGGTACCAGCGACCAGCGAGCCCAGGTCCAGGGAGAAAATCGTGCTCTCCAGTAAAACGTCGGGAACTTCTTTATCAACAATGCGCTTGGCCAGGCCTTCGGCCAGGGCGGTTTTACCGACGCCGGCCTCACCGACCAGCAGCGGGTTGTTTTTACGGCGGCGGCATAAAATCTGTACGGTTCTCTCAACTTCATCTGCACGGCCGATCAGCGGATCGATCAAACCCTGCATGGCACGCTGGTTCAAATTGGTTGTGTAGTTTTCCAGTGGCTGCGCTTCGGCATCCTGGCCAGCCGACTGCTCGGAGTGATCCTCCAGTTTTTCGGTTTCATTCGGCACCTTGGTAATGCCATGAGAAATATAATTAACCACATCAAGGCGGTTAACATTCTGCTGGTTCAGCAGGTAGACAGCCTGTGATTCCTGTTCGCCGAACATGGCAACCAGCACATTGGCGCCAACCACTTCTTTTTTACCGGAAGACTGCACATGAAAAACGGCACGCTGTAACACGCGCTGGAAACCCAGGGTGGGCTGTACTTCACCACCGACAACATCACCGAAAACCGGGGTATTGTTGTCGAGGTATTCTCTGAGCTCAATACCCAGTAAATTAAGGTCGGCACCGCAGGCCTGCAGTACAACATTGGCGCTGTTATTGTCCAGCAGCGCCAGCAGCAGATGCTCTACTGTAATGTATTCATGTCTTTTTTCGCGTGCATCATTAAATGCGGTATTCAACGATGATTCTAGCTCTTTACTCAACATGGTGCTGCCCTACGGTTATTACTATCAATCAAAATTCAGTTGTCAGGCCTCTTCCATGGTACACATCAGTGGATGCTGGTTCATACGTGAATATTCATTCACCTGATCTACCTTGGTTTCGGCAATCTCATGGCTGTATATGCCACAAATACCCTTACCCTTGGTGTGTACTGCCATCATTACACGTGTTGCCTTGGCGTTATCCATTGCAAAAAACATCATCAACACCTGCACCACAAATTCCATCGGCGTGTAATCATCATTTACCACGATCACTTTGTACTGTTTGGGTGGTTTTAACTTCGGCTTTTCTTCTTCAAGCGCAAGACCGTCGTCATATTCATGGTCCCAGTCATTATCACCGGCATCATGACCGCCCGTCATGTGATTACTCATACCTTACCTTCAGTGTAGATCAAACTGCTTGTTTTTTCTAAATCAGCAATCATTTTTAACAATAAAAAAATTCAACAAAGTTCATTTACAAATCGTAAAAAGCTTCTACCGGTTTACCCTGTCTGCATGCTGCCCGCTAACAAAACAGCAACCAGTACTGCACATTAATATTTGACCGGTGTTTGTCACTACTGTTCCATAACCGGGCGCATATCAGGATACGTTGCCCTCTCCTGCCGGACCAGTCAGCTTATGCAGCAAGCTTCTGTTTATTGTATGGGCAGTGAGGAATATATCAATATGTAATGTTACATTAGAAATAACTAATGCAACACCTGTAAAATACAGGGGAATGAGGAGAACCGGAAGCGGGCCTTATGCGTCAGCCGTAAAACAGACGATAAAAGTCATGGCTCAGCTGACAAAGCCAATAACACTGGACAACAGTTCCTGTTTCAGCTTTTTATCCACTTCCCTGAGCATACGCGCGTTCAACTGGGATTCGCTGCCGGCCGAAACCTTTAACGGCCAGGACTGGTAGCCAATCACACTGACACCGTCTTCAGCCATCAGCTCCAGTTTCAGCACGCCGCGCAGCCAGTACCAGTCACTGTCCCGGATCGGCGGCTGTACTTCCAGCCCTGCAGCCAGGGTATAACCGCGGTCACCGATAACAAAACCTGCACTGGAAACCGCACCCTGCAGAATATTTTGCAAACCACCGATATCATCCACGGTAACACGGGTTTGTACCGGTAGCGTCCTTAAAGCCTGCTGCAAGGTTTCATTTAACTGCGCCAGGCTCCACGTTGCCGGCAGACCCCGGCCCCTGACGTCGATGATTTTCAGGGTTTTCTGCAGGGCCTGTCGCTGCTGTTGCAGGCTGTTGGCGCGCTGCAGGTCAGCAATGGCCAGCAGTGGATTATCGCGCTTCTTCTGCTGGTTAAGGGCGTACTGGGTTTCTTCATCAAGCCGGTTTATTTCACCGCGAATATTATTACCGGCCTGGCTACGGTCAAGGATGGCCAGTGCATGGTAACTGCGGTCAACACTGTTCTGCCATTGCTCGGCAATACGCGCGCCCTGAATCATCTTGTCCGTGTGCAGGTTAACCTGGCTGTTTATACGCTGGCTCTTCTGTACCGTTTCCACGCCTTCCCTGGTATTGCTCTGTATGTCCTGCGAGGTTGTTGACACTTCCCTGACCTGCACTTCAAAAATTTTCGCCAGGTTGGACAATGCTCTCGCCTTTGCCTGTTCGGACTCCGATGCCGAGCCGGTTGCATATAAATATTTTGAATTCGGGTACATATCAGGTTCACCGGAAACCCATTGCGGCGCATCATCGCTTATGCCGCCCGTGGATTGTACGCAGGCGGTGAGCAACAGCATGGCGAACAGCATATTTATCTTAAAAATCAGCTTCATAATTTCCTCAAGTATCGTTACCATCAGCACCGTGCCTTAAATACACGCATTCCGACTCACAGGTTTGGCTGTCCGGCAGCATTGCTTTCCACATTTTCATCGGCACTGTCTATTTTACTCTTGTCTGCTTTATCACTGCTGGCCGCCTTTACCACCGGCGCGCTCCAGTGCTCGATAATAAAACTGATCTTTTCGGGCCTGATCACAACGGTTTTCTTAATAACATCCGCAACCTGCCCTGCCCCGTTTTGCAGTTTAATCAGTACCTGATGTTCACCCACCGGAAGACGGATCCGCTGCAACTGTATTTCCTGCGGCAGGGTTGACCAGCTGCGGGTATCCGCACGTTCTGTAACCAGGTTTGTTACGGTCATTAACAGGCCGGCCAGTGAGCCGTTATTCTGCGCACTGTGCTGTGTATTGTATTTGACAACCGCACGGGCAAGCGCGCGGGCCATGATCGTCGGCATTGCCTGTTCGAGTGAATAACGCGCCAGTGCGTCAACATCATCAACCGTATCCATTGCATACTGCTTTTTATCGACTTCAATGGCCGGCTGGTACAAGGTTTTTTTCTGTGAACGATAGACCGGGAAAGCCACTTTCAGATTCTGCTGCACTTCCGGTGAAAAAATATAGACCGAGGTTTCACTTTTTATCGGCGCCAGTCCGTTATTCAGGATAACAATCAG
>JAJRTD010000046.1 GCA_024278435.1 Gammaproteobacteria bacterium
AACGTTTTCATGCCCTGGTTATGCCTAAAGGCCGTTTCTGCACCCGCTGCCACACCGACGAGGAGAAAAGCTATCTACCATTCCGTGAGCTTGGTTTCTCCGAACAGCGTATTAGTGACGTGACTAATCTGAATATTGTTGGTATTGTTGAAAAATACCGCGAATTTTACATTCCGAAATTATTCAACGAGCAGTCATCACTGCCTGACAGAAAAATCATGGTAGGTGATGAACAGAAACATAATGCACCCAAAGAAGAATTACTTAAAGGTCGTGCCTGGTGGCGAAAATCTGATGGAACACAGTCAACGGACAACAAGTAATCTTGCTTACTCACTTATCAGCCTGTGTTTATTATTTTCCATAACCACCGCATCAGTCTATGCAGACAGCATAAAAACCCGGAGTGCTGAACAAATCCTGCAGCTGGGGCCGGCAACCGGCCTCAACGCGGGCGCTGACAAACAGAAGACGCCGGCACCCGACCTGCAACTTCCCAGCGATATAGCCATCCACAAAAACCGGGCTTATGTCGTTGATGGCAGCAACCATCGTATCGTGGTCTATGACCTGCAGGGAAAATTCCTCTTCAGCTTCGGTAGCAAGGGCAGCAAACCCGGCCAGTTTAATTACCCGGTAGGCATTGATGCAGCAAAAGACAACCGGGTTTATGTCGCCGATTCCGGCAACAACCGCATCCAGATTTTTTCCGACAAGGGTGTTTACCTCTCCGGCTTTGCCGTCAAGAATGACGGTAAACGCGGCCGCCCGATTGATGTTCTGCGCCACTCGAAGTCCGGCAACCTCATTGTCAGCAACAGCAACCACCACCTGCTGACCTACTCCCCCAAAGGCAAGCTGCTGAAAAAATGGGGCAAAAACGGCACCAGCCGGGGCGAGTTCCGCTACCCGGCGACCCTCAGCGAGCTTGAAGACGGCCGCATTGCCGTGGTCGATGTACTCAACTCACGCGTCCAGGTATTCAACACCGACGGCACCCTCTCCACCGTGGTCGGCGAATGGGGCGTATTGCCGGGGCAGCTGTTTCGCCCCAAAGGCATCGCCATCGACAATAAGGGCAACTTTTACATCTCTGACAGCTATATGGGCGTGATACAAAAATATGGGGATGACGCCATATTTGACGCGGTGCTGGGAAAAAATGGCAAACCCTATACCCTGGTCACACCAGTTGGCATGACCATTAACAAGAACAGGCTCTATGTTGTTGAAATGAAAAACAACCGGGTTCTGGTCTATCAGCTGGCAAAATGATGCGTACTTACGGACAACAATCCGGCAACCGGCAAAGCCCGGGGACAGATCAGCCTGCTTCGGCCACGATGCTGGCCACCTGGCTGAGCGCGCAAAGACTGTCTGCTCTGCTTTTCCTTGCCCTGATACTGTTCAGCCATTTCTCCCAGGCAACCATGCGCAAGCCATCGGCCAACCGCGAATGCGCCACCTGCCATATTATGTGGCTGACCGAATTCAAGCGCGAAGACATTAAGACCCTTATTCCCTATGACCCGAAACCTGTCATGCCATCAGGTAAACAGGACATTGCCAGCGCCGAACCGGTGTGCTTCTCCTGCCATGACGGCTTCGTGCTGGACTCACGTTTTTTATGGGAGAAAGGCAAGCATGCCC
Organism: Gammaproteobacteria bacterium; assembly: GCA_024278435.1. Taxonomy (GTDB): domain Bacteria; phylum Pseudomonadota; class Gammaproteobacteria; order SZUA-229; family SZUA-229. The sequence continues at coordinate 1,651 of JAJRTD010000046.1, forward strand.
ACCCGGTCGGTAAAAAACCCTCCGATAAAATCAATATCCCCATCGTTGACGGCAAAAACCTGTTCCCGCTGAATGATGACGGAAAAATCTATTGCGGCTCCTGCCATACGGCCCACGGAGTGGACTGGAACCAGCAGAAAACCGCGGTCTTTATGCGCGTGGCCAACGAAAACGGCCAGCTATGCATGGCCTGCCACAAGGAAAAAACCAACGGCCCCGATTTCGGCAGCCACCCGCTGAAACGCAAGATCCAGAAACTGCTGGACAAAGCACCGGAAAAACTGATGGCCGCCGGCGCCCGTTTTGCCCATGACGGCGAAGTGGTCTGCCAGAGCTGTCACAAACCTCATGCCGCACCCGAGAAAAAACTGCTGCTGCTGAAAAATGACAAATCCCAGCTCTGCGGCGCCTGCCATATCACCCGCTACGCCTATGACCGTGACCAGGCCGGCAAGGCCGGTACCCACCCGGTCAATATCAAGCCGGAAAACGCCAAGGTTCCCGAGCAAATGCTGAGCCAGGGCTCAAAACTGGGCAGCGGCGGTGAAGTGATCTGCCAGACCTGTCACCGCCCGCATGATGCCCTGCACGATACCAGCCTGCTGGTAGTCAGGAATGAAAAAGACAGCCTGTGCCAGGGCTGCCACGAAGCCAAAAAGACCGTTAATAACAGCAAGCATGATATGCGCCTTGCTGCCAAAGACAGCATCAATATCCGCAAGCAGCAGGCAGCAAAATCCGGCCCCTGCAGCGCCTGCCACGTACCGCACAAGGGCACCGGCCCGAAAATGTGGGCACGCAACCGTGATAAAACCCAGGATCCCATGGCATCGTTATGCCTGAGCTGTCATAACAAGCAGGGACTGGCGAAAAAACATACCGTTGGTGACAACTCCCACCCGGTCGGCGTACCGGTCAGCAAGCTGAAACGCAAGGTCGCACTACCCACCTTCAGCGACAGCGGTGTTAAATGGGCCGATGTCGAACAGGGCAAGGTCACCTGTGCCAGCTGCCATGACCCGCACCGCTGGGATCCGCAGGATATCCATAATATCGCCGAACCCGGTGATGATGGTGACAGCACAAACCGCTTCCTGCGCATTGCCAATGGCCCCGACCTGAAACTGTGCAAGACCTGTCATGAAGACAAGTGGAACATCAGCAACACCAAGCACGACATGCGCCAGATGGCACCGGATGCCACCAACTCACTGGATCAGACCGCCGAAGAATCCGGCATCTGCGGCAGCTGCCACATTGTGCATAACGCCAGAGGCAACCGCCTGTGGGCCCGCTCCGACCTCAGCGGTCAGGGCACCGGCTTTATCGCCTGCTTTGGCTGCCATAATGATGAAGGTCTGGCCAAAGACAAAACCATCAGCAACCACTCACACCCGGTTAATGTACCGATCAAGAACCTGGGCATCGACGCCACCATCGAGCAGTGGGTCAGCGATATCACCAATCCGTTCAACAAGGACAGCATACTTGGTGGCCCGCCGATTCCACTTCCGCTTTACGATTCAACCGGCAAAATAGTAGAAAAAGGCGGCCGCGTGGGTTGCGGCACCTGTCACGACCCGCATAACTGGACCACGCTGAAAGAAGCCAAAGCCGAAGACCCTTCAGAAATCGAAGGCGACACCGGCAACAGCTTCCTGCGCATTGCCGATAAAAGCCTGAGCCTGTTATGTGTTAACTGCCATCGCGACAAGCAGGGCATTTTCTTCAGCAAACACGATTTAACCGAACAGGAAGGCAAGTTCTCCACCCAGCTGGAACAGAACCAGAGCGACGATCCGCAGAAGCAGCACCTGCCCGGCCCCTGCATGCATTGCCATCGTCCGCACAACGCCAAAGGCCCGGCATTATGGACCCGCGGTAAAGGCCCCGGCGAAACCGCTATTGCCGCCCTGTGTACCGACTGTCACCAGAAAGGTGAGCTGGCCGAAAACAAACTGCCCGGCAAGCACACCCACCCGCTGGGTAAGGATGCCAGCAAACTGCACCATGACAGCCGCATCCCGACCTTTGCCAAAGACGGCGGCAGAAAGGAAAACGGCAATGGCAACGTCGATTGCGCCAGCTGTCACGATCCGCACCGCTGGGATCCCGAAGACATCAATAACCGCAGCCTGGCCATGCTGTCTGAAGATGGTGACACCAGCAACAGCTTCCTGCGCCTGACTGCCAATAACAACAGCAAGCTGTGCCTGACCTGCCACGCCGACAAGAAAAACATTATCGGTACCGATCACGACCTGCGCCATATCGTCGACGATGCCAGCAACACCCTGGGGCAGAAAGAAGACGTCTCCGGCATCTGCGGCCAGTGCCATGTACCGCACAAGGGTGAAGCCGATGCCTATTTATGGGCACAGAAAATCGGCAAGGGCAACGACCCCATCGAACAACGCTGCCGCAGCTGTCACAACCCGCTGGGGTACGCCGCGCACAAAAATCCGCAGCTGGCAAAACATCCGCAGCAGGTCAATATCTGGTCCACCGAATTGCGCGAAGCCATTCATCCCGGCAGAAAACTGCCGGACACACCGGTGTTTGACAAGGACGGCAAACGTACCAACTTCGGCAACATAACCTGCGCCAGCTGCCACAACCCGCACCAGTGGGATGCCGGCAAGGACAAACCGGGGCCGGGCAAAAACATCGAGGGCGATGCCCGCACCAGCTTCCTGCGCGCCAGGAACAGCGACAACATTGTCTGCGCCGAATGCCACGGCGGTGATGCCATCTATCGCTACAAATACTTCCACAGCGAAAGTGCCCATAAACGCCACCATATGTTTAAATAAACAAATTCAAAAACATTTCACCACAGAGAACACAGAGGTTTTCTATGTTAAAAACGCCGTAGGGCTTAAAACAATAAAAAGCTTTTCTTTGTGCCTCTGTGTCTTGTGGTGAGATGCTTTCAAGTTTTAACAGTCAAAAGTTCAGGCAAGTAACATGGGATTAACCACATTACCAACAAAAGAACAGGCCCTGCCAGGGCGCACCACCCGCATGCCCGTCACCAACAAACACTTTGTAAACGGCAACGTTATCCAGCCACCCTTCTGCGACCACCTGCAACAGATTGTTTTTGGCATGGGCTGCTTCTGGGGCGCGGAAAAGAAATTCTGGCAACTCGATGGCGTCTACACAACAGCCGTTGGCTACGCCGCAGGCATAACCCCCAATCCCACATACGAAGAAGTCTGCAGCGGCCTGACCGGACACAACGAAGTCGTACTGGTGGTATATGATCCCGAAAAAATCAGCACAGAACAACTGCTTCAAACTTTCTGGGAATCACACGACCCGACCCAGGGCATGCGCCAGGGAAATGACCAGGGCACACAGTACCGGTCAGGCATCTATGTTTACAACGAACAACAGCGCAAAGCCGCAGAAGTCTCCCGCAGCTTCTATCAGCAGGCACTGGCACAAAAAGGTTATGGACAGATAACCACCGAAATCATCGATGCACCGCAATTTTATTACGCGGAGGATTACCACCAGCAATACCTGGCGAAGAACCCCGGGGGGTATTGCGGACTGGGCGGAACTGGA
>JAJRTD010000047.1 GCA_024278435.1 Gammaproteobacteria bacterium
AGTCTCTACTGCGCGGTAATTGTAAAACAGGTTGATGCAAAAACCCGTGGCAAAGTCGGTCTGAATGAACTGCTGCGCGATATAGATTAATAGAAGCTTGTACCACGAAGACACAGAGTACACAGAGAGAAGCTTGCACCTACCTGGTATGGAATACACAAAATATCTCGGTGTACTCTGTGCCTCTGCGATGAATAAGCTTTTATGTTTTTAAGGTTCAAGAAATGATAAAAATATACGGCATCCCCAACTGCGACACCATGAAAAAAGCCCGTAAATGGCTTGAAAGCAATAACCTGGATTATGAATTCCATGATTATAAAAAACAGGGTGTCCCGGAAGAAAAATTACAACACTGGGTAAAAATCGCCGGCTGGGAAACCGTACTCAACAAACGAGGCACTACCTGGCGCAAGCTGGATGAAGACATCAAAAACAATATTGATGAAACATCGGCCATTCAGGTGATGCTGGAAAACCCCAGCGCCATTAAACGCCCGGTGCTGGAAAAAGATAATATGCTGTTGATTGGCTTCAGGGAAGATGAATATAAACGACTGCTTTAATCGTTTATCCACAAACCTAATATCATAGGTCGGATTACGCTAATCCGACAATTTTTTCTGTGTTATATCTGGCTAACGTCGGGTTACGCTGCGCTAACTCAACCTAGGTTTATGGTACATTGCCGGCTTCTGCCCGCAACGTACCTTATGCGGGCCTACGACAGACCACCTTTAATATTTCTCATCACTGCTGCCCCGTTAACTACTTCTATTTCAGCACGATATCCAGCAATATATGATTGTACTGATTACCACTGTTATATTAGACATAAAGCCACCGGTACATATATTTTTGCCATCCTGAACGAAGCCGAGCCTAGTTGATATGTACAGGATGTACGCTAGTAGAGTAATGCATGGAGCAATTACCGAAGGATCCTGGTCGCCATATCACAGGGGTTCAAGATCTTTCGATTCCGCTTCGCTGCACTCAGGATGACAGTGAAAAGTTAACGGGACAGCAGTGATTTCTCATCTCAAAATATGCTGAAGGCGAGGTACTTAACCCAACCCTGACGTGTAACAATAAATTCCGCGGTTGTTTTGCAGGCAAGCTTCCTATTTGCAGGGTTTTGAGCTTGTCACTTCAACCGATTCAAACTCCGGCTCCAGCCAGCGAAAGATCATTTTCCTGGCATAGATCTCGGCCCGGTTATCCTTTGCCTCCGAATCACGGCGCATCATGGTCAGCAGTAGTTCTATTTTGACCGTATCCGGCGTGTAATGCCGTGCCAGCTGCTCAATGGCGTCTTTCTGGTTTGGCCGGGTTTTCGGCATGGAGAAAGCCAGGGTCTGTATCGACTGAAACTGCACCGAGGAAAAAATCGGTCGCAGGCGTGACTGCACGGTTTCCCGCGCCAGTTTTGAAACCAGCCAGGCAACCTGTTCCGCCGATTCAATCAGGCCGGGATCAACACTGTCCAGGGTTTTAAAAAAATCAATTGCCGGGTAGTAGCCGGTTTTATTTTCCCGGGCATAATCGCCGGCTATGCCGGCCAGGGTCTTACCGATAATACCGGCTGAACAGGGCAAGTACTGTTGCAACGCCTGTTCTTTTAAACAGACATTAATGGTTACCAGCACTTTATCAAAACGCATAATATAACGGTCAACTGCGCAATATCTGCAGCTGTTCAAATACCGGATCGGTTACCGGTTTTATTTTTTTACGCATCACTGTACCGATGGCATCACTGCGGGAAAAAATCGGGTTGACCAGTTTTACGCTGAGACAGGAAAGCACGGTCATGGCGGCAAGGTGGTTTTTAATATCATTTTTAATATCACCGGCATCGCTTTCCAGTGTGGCCAGCAGTTGCTGAATACTTTCATTATCGCTGCAGCACAAAGCCTGTGCTTCGCTGCAGATGGCTTCAATATCATCTTCCGTGAACTGCTCGGGGACTATATCTGAAAAATAGTTCGCCACCGCATCCAGCAGGGAGACCACCACATCCTGGTTGCCCGGTTTCTTCAAGGCATCTTCCGTGGTTTTGATAAACGCCTGCCCCTTTGCGCTCAATACTTTTTCCAGCATCAGTGCATAGGGGTTGTTCTGTTCTTTCAGCGGCTGCAACTGCCGTCTGACTGTTTCATACGCCGGGTGGGCATCAACCGCAACCGGCAGGTCATCGGCTGCCGCGTGCAGAAAGCCGACATAAAAACTGCGTTTGGTTTTTGTTTTCGCCCACAGCTTTTCTTTTTCCTCCGCCGAGATAAGTCCCGGCTGCAATACCAGGCGGACCGATTCGATCATGTCACTCTGCTCTTCTTCAAAGGGCAGAAACTCGATCAAAAAGTCGGCCAGCACCCTGCCGGTTTCGCCCTCAACCACAGCCTGCTTTTCCAGCATACGCCGTGCATTTTCCGCGGTCGGCATGGCCCACCAGGCACGCGCGGCCAGTTCATCGGTCAGGCCGGCGGCATGTACCGCGGCCACCACCG
>JAJRTD010000048.1 GCA_024278435.1 Gammaproteobacteria bacterium
ATTTCATCGATTAATACGATCGCATTTTTAATCAGCAGGCCGACCAGGCTGAGTGCGCCAAGCATGCCCATAAAGCCGAAGGCCACGTTCATGCTTAGCAGGCCGGCGGTAATCCCGATGATTGCCAGCGGTACCGTTAACCAGATGATCAGCGGCTGACGGACCTTGCCAAACAGTAAAATAACAATGACAATCATGGTCAGGAAACCGGCCGGGAGTGAGGAGTTAATGGCCTCATTGGCGTCTTTGGAGTCTTCATATTCACCCCCCCATTCAAGAAAATAGCCCGGTGGCAAATCCATATTATCGATTTCTGGCTTGATGCGGCTTAACAGTACAGTTGCCAGTCCCTGGGCAGGGTCACAGGAGGGCGTAATGGTATATATGCGGTTGCGCTTGCGGATTTTGGCATCTGACCACTCTATTTTAAAATCGGATACCACCTGGCCAACGGGAACCATGTCCTGAAGTATCGGGCTCTGTACCGGAATGTCGCGTATTGATGCCACATCTTCACGCTCAGCTTTTGGTGGCAGCATAACGATCGGTAATAAACGAATGCCGTCCTTGAACAGGCCAACCTGTTTACCATCAAACGCAGTCAGCATGGCACTACTGACATCTTTGCGGCTGATACCCAGCTGACGTGCTGCTTTTTCATTGTAGATTGGGCGGATGACCTTAACCGGCTGGCGCCAGTCATCACGGATGTCGATGGCGCCGCCATCATCGTCCATGATTTGCTGAACCTGCTGTGAAAGGCGTCTTAATACAACCGGATCCGGGCCGCTGATGCGAGCCTCGATTTTTGCATCCCGGCCGGGGCCGATACGAAGTGGTTTTGTTTTAGGTTCGGAATCCGGGAAGTTTTTTGCCGTGTAGTCCAGTAACAGTTTTTCTATCCGCGGGATGTCTTTCAGGGTCTGCGTGGTGACAATGATCTGGCCGTAGGCGCTGCTCGGTGACTCCGGTGAATAAACCAGGGTAAAACGGGTGGCTCCGCCACCGACATAGGCAGAGGTGTGGGCAACGCCGTCAAGACTACGCAGGTATTTGTCGATTACCAGGATGTCATCGCGTGTTTTGCGTATGTCAGTGCCTTCGATATTCCACATGTCGAAGAAAAACATGGGTGTGTTTGAATCCGGGAAAAAGCTGCGTTTTACGTAACCAAAACCAAAAAGAGATGAGGCAAACAGGATGATTATAATCGAGATGGTGACCCAGCGGTGGTCGATGGCGCTGCTCAAAAACTGACGGTATTTTGTAAACAGCAAGCCGCTGTAAGGATCAGCCTGTACATTGTTTCCGGTTGTCGATTGTGGATCCGGTTTAAGAAATTGTACGCACAGCAGCGGTGTCATGGTGACGGCAGTAAACCATGACAGTAGCAGCGATATGAGTATCACCCAGAACAGGGAATTGGCAAATTCACCGGTGGAATCCTCGGACAGGCCGATGGCCGCGAAAGCCACGATGCCGACGATGGTGCCGCCAAGCAAGGGCCACATCGAGCCACTGACCACTTCCCTGGCGGCCTTAATACCGTCTTCACCACGCTTGATCCTGACCAGCATGCCCTCGGCAACAACAATAGCATTATCCACCAGCATGCCGAGCGCGATAATCAGAGCGCCCAGGGATATACGCTGCAGGTCGATGCCATAGAGGTTCATAAACCACACCGTGCCGGACACCGTGATCAGCAAAATGGCGCCGATAATCAGTCCGGTGCGCAGGCCCATGAAAAACAGCAATACCACAATAACAATGACCAGCGCGGCGACTACGTTAATAATAAAACCGCGCACTGACTCATCGACAATGACCGGCTGGTTATAGATAGCATCTAGCTGCATGCCCACCGGCGTCACTGACTGTAATTCTTCAAGGCGTCTGTTCAGGCGTTCGCCGACCGCAACAACGTTCTCACCGGGCAGCATGGAAATGCCAACGGTTAGCGCGGGTTTGCCGTTATAGAAGTTGTATTTGCTTGGCACCTCTTCATAAGCCCTGCGCACATTGGCAATGTCCTTAATGCGTACCAGGGTATTGTTTTTGCCTTTAACCAGTAGCTCGCCGATTTCCTCTACGGACATCAGCTGTCCGGTGGGATTGATGCGGATATATTCATCACCGACACGGACGTTGCCGGAGTCGGAAACCAGGTTTTGTGATTTCAGCACGTTCTGCAGCTGGAAGTATGAAACCCCGAGTTTTGACATCATGGTGCGTGAAACATCAAGATAAACCACTTCTTTCTGGTCACCATCAATGCTGATCTTGCGAACGCCGGGGACCAGTAATAACTGTTCCTTTAATAGGTCGGCATAATCTTTCAGTTCACGGTAGCTGTAACCATCACCGGTCAATGCATAGAACAGGCCGAACACATCACCAAAATCATCATATACGACAGAGGTTTGCGCGCCCGGTGGCAACAGGGACTGTGCATCGGTGATCTTGCGCCGGAGTTCATCCCAGATATTGGGAAAGTCGGCTTTTTTATACTTGTCCTTGATCATGACGGTGACTTCAGAGAAACCGTTCTGCGAAATGGATTCAACACGTTTCAGCTGTTGCAGCTGCTGTACCGCATTCTCGATGTGATAGGTCACTTCCCGTTCGACTTCCTGCGGGGTTGCGCCGGGGTAGAGAGTATAAACCTTGGCTTCCTTAATGGTGAACTCAGGGTCTTCCAGCCGGCTGATTTCCTGCAGTGCCGTGGCGCCACCGGCAAGCATTAAAATAATAAGCAGCCAGGTGGTAACTTTTTTGGTAACAGAGTATTCTGCAATGTTCATTGATTGATCCCTGTAACTATCTGCATACAGTTTATTCTGCCTGGTCGCCGGTTTTCAGCAGGGTGACTTTCATATTGTCACGAAGAAAGGCTGCGCCGGCAACGACAACGCGTTCGCCCGGATTTAAGCCTTCAATCTGCATGGTGTTGCCAAGCATGCGAACCGGCTTGACGGCTTTGGGGTGTACCGTCATGGTTTTTTCATCAACCACCCAGACCGTTGCCTGTTTTTCATTATTGGAGACCACGGCCGATACCGGTAATACGGTCGTTGTTGAGGATGGTGATTCGTCAGGGAACAGTTTGGCGAAAACGGTCGCGGTCATGCCCGGAAGAATATTGTAATTCTCAGGGGTGTCCATCTTCAGCGTGACCTTAAAGGTCTTGGTGTTTGGATCTGCTCTGGTTGTTGTTTCAACAAAGCTGAGAGGAAATTCCTTATCGGGAATATTATCGAAAACTGCATACAGGATTCGATTGCCACCTTTGCTTTTATTGATAACAATCATCAGGTTCTCCGGTACATCGATTTTTATTTTTAGGGCCGAAACGTCTTGCAGAGAGAAAATTGTCTGTGAGCGCAGTACCTCCTCAAAGTTTTCAACGTATCGTTTTGCGATATAACCGTTAAAGTTTGCTTTTAGTTTGGTGTAAAGC
>JAJRTD010000049.1 GCA_024278435.1 Gammaproteobacteria bacterium
ATGTCCACTATGTGCCTTATGCTGGAATACTGGCGTTGAGTATGTTGAGCCGGTTAAACTGTTTCCGGCTCAAACTCGACCAGCGTATCAACATCCGTCTCGTAATCAACGCCGTCCACCCCAAAACCAAACAGTTTTAAAAACTCATCCTTGTAGCCCTGGTAATCGGTTATTTCAAAAAGATTTTCGTTGGTTACCTGCGGCCATATTTCCTTGACCTTGTTTTGCACTTCGTCGCGCAGTTCCCAGTCATCCATGCGGATACGTGCGGCATCATCCAGGTCCGGACCACCGTCCTTGTATAACTGGGTGCGGAACATGCGGTTTATCTGCTCGATGCAGCCTTCGTGGATGCCCAGTTCTTTCATTACCTTGAAGCCGATGGCGATATATAAAGGCATCACCGGGATGGCTGCAGATGCCTGCGTGACCACGCTCTTGAGCACAGCGACATTGGCCGTGCCGTTAATACCGGCGAGTGAATCCCGTATAGCCGCTGCTGCACGGTCCATATCTTCCTTGGCCTTGCCCAGGGCGCCGTGCCAGTAAATTGGCCAGGTAATATCGGTGCCAATATAGCTGTATGATACGGTTTTGACGCCATCGGCCAATACGCCGGCGTCTTTCAGTGCGCTCATCCATAATTCCCAGTCTTCGCCACCCATTACGGTAACGGTATTCTGTATTTCTTCATCTGTTGCCGGTTCGATTTCAGCATCGATAAGAATGTCTTTGCTGGTGTCGACCGCGGTTGCCCTGTAGGTGTTACCAATGGGTTTTAATACTGAGCGAACGGTCTCGCCAGTGTCAGGCAGTTTACGTACCGGAGAGGCCAGGGAGTAGACCACAAGGTCAACCTGGCCCAGGTCCTGCTTGATTAGTTCGATGGCTTTTGCACGTGTTTCATTGGAGAAGGCATCGCCATTGATGCTTTTGGCATACAGGCCTTCAGCATGTGCCAGCTTTTCAAAGGCGGCCGAGTTATACCAGCCGGCGGAACCGGGTTTTTTCTCGGTTGGTGGTTTTTCCAGAAACACGCCCAGGGTTGATGCGCCCGAGCCAAAGGCGGCCGTTATGCGTGATGCCAGGCCATAACCGGTTGAAGCGCCGATGACCAGAACTTTTTTTGGGCCGTTTGCCACAGGGCCGTCGGCTTTTACGCGTGCTATTTGCTCTTTGACATTGGCTTCACAACCGGTGGGATGCGCTGTTATACAGATAAAACCTCGGGTTTTTGCTTTGATAATCACGTTAGATATTTCCGCTTTTGTTTAATCAGGATATGAAAGGATGAATTTTACCAATAATTCAGCCGGTAAACATGGCTTTTATGGTTGCCCGTGTTAAGGGGGGCAGCGGAACTTTGCTTGTGCCGGATCCCGCCTGGCCTGGCGGGTACAGGCAATAGAGGCAGGGTGTATTATTATCTTGGCTTGCGCAGACACTCCAGTGGATCCATCGGGCTCAGTTTTCTGGTCCATAAGCTGTTTTTTCTGTACCAGTGATAAAGGGTGAGCGGGTAGCGGTTTTCCTGGTCGGTTATCTCGTAGGCAGTACCGGCCTTTGCAATCCAGCTGAAGGTGCAGAAATAATCGTATTGATAGGTGTTATAAACAACAACCAGTGAGTTTTTGCCGGCTTTAAGGTCGAGCCGGTAGGATTTTTCTATATCAACACCGTTGAGAGTCACGACAGGGTAGTTGGATTTAACCAGTGCGTAGTCTTCGCCCTTGAAAACAGGTGGCTGCACGCAGCTGCTCAGCAACAGACTCAGGCCGGTGAAAAATAATGCTCGAATGATCATCGCGCTGTTAACCCCACGTTAAAACCTTCAACATTTCTGCTGGTGATAATGCCGGCACTAATGCCGATGGATTGCCAGCCGAACCAGTCCAGTGGTTTTATATTTATTTCCCATTCAATACCTCCGCCGATTTCAAACAGTGCGGTATAACCCAGTGCACTGTTCTTCTGTGTGATGAAGTTAGTGTGGTTGGCGTAGGCTTGCCAGCGCCACGGCCTTCCGGACAGGGTTAACGAAGTTGGACCGCTGATCCGGCTTTTCAGCTGGCCGGTCTGACTCCATGCATGGGTATCGAGTATCGGTTCGGTCTCACTGAAGGAGTCGGTGTAGGCCAGGTTGTAGTGTGCCGACAGCTCCAGCCGGTAATCATCGTACCAGTACCAGTAGATAGCATCAATGGTTCCGGTAGTTGATAAAATCTGTGCACGGTTTTCACCGGTTATGACCGTGGGTATTCCATTGTCGTCAAGCAGGCCGGTGGCAGTGCCTTTGGTCAGCATGTCAGATGTCGCAATGGTTATTACCGGACGCAGCTTGAAGTGCTCGTTGAGCGGAAAGCTCAGACCGAGAGAGCCGCGCAGAGAGATAATGTCGCGTCTCAGGTTGATGTGTATCGGCTGACCGTTTGCCCCGGTAAAGCGGAGGTTGTCAACCAGTGAACCACCGACCATGGCCAGTCCCCAGTAGGCATTATAGATATGGTTCGGCAGGGTGATCTCGGCGCTGAACCCGAGGCTGGAACGCCATTGGTCAGAGTTCCGTTCATTGTTATCGACGTTGAGTGTCGCCCCTTCGAGACCGGGTGCGGTAGTGGTGTTGACGAAAGCCAGAGCAGAGTTGCGGATGTCTGTTTCATCTACACCTGGAATTTCAAGTGCCGGGTTGTCCTCCCGCGCTGTAACGCCTGTGCTAAAGAGCAACGCGGGCAGCATTGTCAGCAGAAAAAAAATCAGCGAAGTTGGCTTCATGGATGACAAGGGTCAGTGGCGTGTGATATCTGATCTGGCAGATAATTAAGCATAAGTCAGAGTTTAATGTTTTTATGTTACCAGTGCTAATATGTGTTTGTGCGTTTTGTAGAAAGGCTAAAAAATGATTCACCACAGAGGCACAGAGGGCACAGAGTTTTATTTGTTTTACTGCAACTGCGGCGATGAGGATTCTGCACGTTTATGTCGGCAGACCAAGATCATGATGGTTGCCGGTTTCGGTGTGCGCTACCGGTTTTAAAAAAACAGGGTAAGAATCAGTCAGAGTTGAAATATTCCTCAATATCCTCCTGTTCTTTTCTCAGAATTTCTTCCTTTATTTTTTCGAGGTGTTTTCGATCAAAAAACTTTTCACATATTGCGCTGCCATCTTCGGGGGGCTTGTCTGTAAATAGCCAGCGCGCCGGGACATGCAGCGGGCTGGTTATAAAGGAGAGATAGGCGCCTGCGATATCAACAGGATTGATTTCCATTCTTATTTTAGAAAAACTGCCATGGGTTCTTATTGGTGTCTGCAGGGCAAAAAACCGGGCGGTTTTTGAATGCGGGAACAGTGTCAGTTCGACATGCTGCCGTTTGAAATCCACCCTGGCGTTCCCGTTTATCCAGAGTCTTGTGGTATCAATGGCAAAAAGCTCTTCTTGCATGATGCCATCTTTCAGGTCCATTAAACCTACCAGGCAATTAACTTTTGATTCTTTCTTTTTAAGTTCGGGTAACAGTAAAAGGTATAGATTGGTGGCCCATAAATTCAGTATCTTTGCCGGTTTCGTGTTTTTAGGCCAGATGGCAATATCAAGTTTGCCGGTTGCGTTATCAAGAAGCCGGATGTAGTCACTGCCGCTGATCCGCAGGTCTGTGTGGATGCTGATGACACCGGCAAGTTCTGACTCCGGGTTAAACATGCGTGCGGCAATGCCGTAATCAAACCTGTCCGTTTTTAATTCAACGTCTCCATTAAGCCGGTCACCTTCCAGTTGAAAAGACATTGATGCGGTAACTCTGCCCGCGGGTATTTCGATATCGGCATTTGTCAGGCTGAGTGAATTGTCACGAAGATGTAACTGGAACCGTATCTTTCCCACGACTTCATCGCCTGCAAGTACTCTGTCAGCTTTCATGTTGATATTTAAATGTGTTTCAGGGGTACGCATGATTTCAATTAATCGATGAACCGGCTTCAAGGCTGCCAGTTTATCGGTTGCCTGTTTTGATGTATTTGCAGTATTGTTGCCAGCTGTCGGGACGGTAAGGCCATCAAGTGAAAAATCATTTAGCTGAATCTGCTGGCTGCTGAAATTAATGCTCCACAGAGGCTTGTTGGAGACCGTATCAATGACGACCGAGCCCTGCATCTGTGAATGGCCAACAACTGCTTTGGCAGATCGTATGATAAAACCTTTTTTATTTGCGACCAACTTTCCTGTCAGGCTGTAATCATTGAAAGCGGGGAACTGGATGTCAAATACCGGGCTCAGCCTTTCCAGGTCCTTTCCTTTCAGCGACAGGTCGAGCTCAAACTGTTTTGTGTTAACCGGTAAATCAAGTGTTCCCGTCAGGTTTATGCTGGCATCGGCGATGGTTGAATTTATATCAATATCCAGTTGATGGAGTTCATCAAAAAATGCCAGGAAACGGTTTGTTTTAAAATCAGCAATGATGGCTTCACCCGAGATCGTCCCGTCGAGATGAAATTCAACCGCATTGTTCCACGATATGGAGGATGATATTTTATTGAAATCAAGCACTTTCCCGGCAGTGTTAGCTGAATCACCTCGTGGCCGGCTTAATGTCCAGTGTCCGGCGAGCAGTTGCAGACTGATGTCGGCTTTTTCATATAACTCGGCAAGATTTGAGCCATGCAATTTGGCTTTTATGCTGGCCTTGCGTGCGGTGACTTGCATTCCGGCTATAAAGCCCAGCTTCTCAAGCGTCAAACTCAGGTCGGGATCTTCTATATTAATGTCGATAGTACTGTTAATGGCATGGTTTATTATCTGCGAGTCTGCACTGATGCTTATTCTGCTGCCAGCAATTTTTCCCTTGCCCTGCAGTGTCCAGGACTGGCCTGATTCAAGGGCCTGAAAGGGGTCGGATTCAAAACTGATATCGTAAGGAGCGCCCTGTATGCTACCGGTTATTTCGATGTGCGGGTGCGCCTGATCGGTTATGTCCAGAGTCAGGTGTTCGAAATGTTTCCTGATTGTCTGCTCATGCGATTCGTTCTTATACAGGATGATTATGTCGGTCAGGCTGAATATTCCCAGTGACCAGCGGTTGACCTTGTCCTGTTTTTCCCGGTCCTGCATGTTTCTGCTGACTTCGGCTGCACTGCCGGCATGATTGGGAGACCAGTTATTAATGCCGTCTTTTTTCTGGATCAGGTTGATCCGTGCCTGTTCTGCGGCGATCTCCTGCAGATGAAACTGCCCCGATAGCAATGGCAATAGCGGAACTTTTATATATACGCTTGATACGGAAATAAAATCTTCAATTGCAAAGCCATCAGGATTTCTGATGTGAATTTTCTCTACTAAAATTTCAGGTAATAATGAAACCGTTATTTTTACCTCACCGTCAATTCGAACATCATGTCCTGTTTGTGTCGAAATCTGTTTCAGCAGGGCATGACGTGCTGCATCGGATGTGAAAGAGATATTGCTGTAATCCAGTATGACAATAACCGCCAGCAGTGCGATGATAAAAAACACCAGTCTTTTTAATATGGAAGAAAGCGTCTGCATGGGTTGTCTGAGGGGTGACTCGCAGGGATGATATGAAAATGCTTATCGGTTGATTTTTCCTGTACAGGGTTGTTGCTCAGTTATATAAAAGGCTTTTAGGTCTGCAACGATATTACTATAGATAGTGTCGTTAAATCAGCATTAATCATAGGTGTCAGCCATAAGCATTTGGCAGGGGTCCCTTAGAAATTCTGTGTCATTTCTTTCTTGTCCCCGTTTCCTGCCTATTCATCCGGCAATAACGCATTGCGTAAATCATAAACTATACGATGCGTGTTATGACAACGGGCACAAACGGTTACTGCAATTTCGC
>JAJRTD010000050.1 GCA_024278435.1 Gammaproteobacteria bacterium
ATCTGGTCACTGGCGATTGCCGGCATTACTCTCAAATCCATCTTCTTTAATGAACTGGCGGAATGGGTGGGACTGGTGTCTTACCTTGGCCTGGGCTGGTTAGGTGTTTTATCGGCATATTTGACGCACCGGCTTCACGGTCTTCATATTATCAAACCGCTGCTCTATGGCGCACTGGCCTATACAGTCGGTGCCAGCCTGGAATTTCTGCGCTGGCCGGATATTTTCCCCGGCATCATCGGCCCGCACGAGTTATTCCATATTGCAGTACTGGCGGGCATAGCATGGCACTGGATATTTATCCGGGATCTGCTGCTGATGAAGCAGAAGGAGAGAGACATTGCCAGCTAAAACCCAACCTGCGTTATAAGGTACGTTACGAACCTGCAATGAATCAATCCTGCAGGAATACAGGCATTACAGGTTTTCACTCTGGTTTCCACAGGCTTGTGTAGGTGCTTGCATGGGGTTGAGAGAAACGGGATGACTTCCTGTCGTGAGAATCATTCTGTGTGCTTCAGCGCACAGTGGTTGAAGTTGCTGTCAGCACCCACTGCAGTTACCCTGCGGTTAAAAAATGTATACAATCAGCGAAACAAACAATGCCTGTTGGTGCGAATAAATACGCACCAACATAGAATCTACGGAGCCGGCAACAAATGAAAATAGCTGCAGATCAGATTGATATTAACTGCCCTGAACCTGAAATATATAACCGCCTGTTATCGCTGGATGGTAAACATATTCTCGAGCTGGGCTGCGGTAGTGCCGAAATTACCCGCAACATCGCCACAGCGGGTGAGGACAGAACAATCACCGCCCTGGAAGTCGATGAAATTGCCCATCAGAAGAACCTTCAGGTCAGCGACCTGCCCAACGTCACTTTCGGCCTTTCCGGCGCCCAGGACATCCCGCTGGACGACAACTCGGTTGACGTGGTGTTTATGTTCAAGTCGCTGCATCACGTACCACTGGAGCTGATGGACACGGCCATGCATGAAATCAAGCGGGTGTTAAAACCCGGTGGCCTGGCGTACATCTCCGAGCCGGTATTTGCCGGTGATTTTAATGAAATCCTGCGCCTGTTCCATGATGAGCAGAAAGTCCGGGAAGCGGCTTTTAACACGGTTAAAAAAGCAGTCGATGATGGCCTGTTTGAACTGATTGAGGAAGTGTTTTTTAACTCGCCGATGCGCTTTGAAAACTTTGCTGAATTCGAGAACAATACAATCAAGGCCACTCACAGCCATCACAGGCTTGATGATGCCTTATACCAGAAGGTGAAACAGCGTTTTGAACAGCATATTGGTGACGATGGCGCGAATTTTCTGATGCCGATACGTGTTGATTTATTAAAAGCGTGAGTGAAGGGCTGCATATGGACAGGGTGAGTGGTTCATTTGCACCGTAGTGGTAATATATACGTACGTCGTGCGAAGAAAATTATTCAGCATTTCCCTATGCTTCACCTTCCCCGGCTAACGTGAAAAACTTTTCCAGAAAGTTTTTTCGTACCTGCAAAAACCCGGTTAATCAATACAAACGATACACTGCTGGTTTTAAGCAGTCAGTACAATGTTAAAATCAACGGCTTGTGCAACCGGCTTTTTGGCTCTGGCGGTTCTTTCCATTTTTACAAAACCGTAATGCTCAAATGTTTTGAGCGTTCGTCCCAGGTTAGATGGTTGACGTCCGGATATTCTCGCCAGTTCCTGTATGGTTTCCGGTTCTTCATCCGCAATTATTTTCAATAAGGCACGGTTATTATCACTCAGGACTTCAGCCAGCGATTTCATTGAATGGAACCAGATCCTGGGCGCACCCCTTTTGGGTACCATGCGACCAGCAGCCAGATCAAGCATGTACTGCCGAAGTTTGTCCTCGGGCATAACACCAATTTTAACTGTTTTCATTATCATGCCTCCAGTTCGGACAGTATCCTGTCAACACGTTCCCGGAAATCTGTCAGTAATTTTTCCGCATCGACAAAAGCATAGGGCGTTCCTTTGTCGTTTTTATCTTTATGTATATGGTCGTAATTGACAATTCGGCCATGAAAACCACGGCGCTTGTTTTTTGGTACATGTTTGTTATCTATACCAAAGATCCGAGCCCCGAAATTATCGTGAAACGTAAGGTTATATCGAATGCCATGAGGTCTTTCTACCGTTGGCTCGACGAGTCGTGCTTCAATTTTATACCAGCACCCGTTAGCATAATGCGATTCAAAACCGTCAAGGTTGAGCAGGGCATCCAGCCCGAAATCACGCTTCATAATTATTCCTTAATTATCATCTGGTGATAAGTATAACATCATCTTGTATTTTCTCTCCAGTATCCATATACGATAAAAAACAGCTTTAATTTTCAATCATTTACTTTACAATCAAACAATGGACTTATGCATCTACCACAGTAACTGTCTCGACGGCTTTGGCGCCGCCTGGGCCGTCCACAAGGCGCTGGGCGATGATATTGAATTTTATAAAGGTGTGCATCAGCAGCCACCGCCCGAGGTGGATGGCCGCGATGTTATTCTTGTCGACTTCTCCTATAAAAGCGATGTGCTGGAAAGCATGCTGGAAAAGGCCGCCAGTATTACCATTCTGGATCACCACGTATCCGCTGAAAAAGACCTGGCCGGGCTGTTAAAAGCCGGGAGAATAAACGGCCTGTTTGATATGAACAAGTCCGGCGCCATGCTGGCCTGGGAATGGTTCCACCGGGGTCAACCGGCTCCACCGCTTATCGCCTATATTCAGGACCGTGACTTATGGCAATTCAGGCTTGAAGGAACCAGGGAAATCAATGCCGCACTGGCTTCCTATGCCTACGACTTTGAGGTATGGGACCGGCTTATGGCCTGTAATGCGGATGAGCTCGAGGTATTAAAGCGTGAAGGCGAAGCCATCGATCGCAAGCTGCAGAAAGACATACAGCAGTTAATTGCGTCCGGCATCCGGCGGATGGTTATCGGTGGTTACGATGTGCCGGTACTCAATGCTTCATCCGCCTATGTATCGGACGCCGGCCATATCATGTCAGCCGGCGAAGCCTTTGCCGCCTGTTACTGGGACCATGCAAATGGCCGTTCCTTCAGCCTGCGTTCTGCAGAAGAAGGCGTTGACGTTGCCGAAGTAGCAAAAATATATGGTGGTGGCGGGCATAAACACGCAGCCGGTTTTACCGTACCCATTGGTTGGGAAGGTGAATAGCGGAATGAACCGGGTCTGGATAAACCCCGGGCAAAGATCATAGGTCTGATTAGCGTAGCGTAATCCGACTATTTTTCTGCGTTATATCTGGCTAATGTCGGGTTACGCTACGCTAACCCGAGCTACGGTATCAAGGTACGTTGCTGGCCTGCACTATAAATTATTCGCACGGCCGTGCCATTATATGCACTCGTTGTGCGAATAAATTCTCAGCTACAGTGATAAGTCCC
>JAJRTD010000002.1 GCA_024278435.1 Gammaproteobacteria bacterium
GTCAAACAGCGTGCTCTGGTCAATACTGCCGCCTTCGCCCGAGCTTTCCTGCAGGCCGCCCTTGCCGAAGATATAGGTCGGGGTTTCACCGGTAATCACCAGCACCGGCTGCTTGTCGGCATAGGCATTGGCAATGCCGGTCACCAGGTTGGTAGCGCCTGGACCGGCGGTGGTAATGCAGGCGCTGATGCGGCCGCTGGCGCGGGTATAACCGCAGGCCATAAACGCCGCGCCCTGCTCGTGCTTGGCCAGTACCGACTGTATGGGGGAGTCATACAGGCTGTCATAAACCGGCAGAATATGCGCGCCGGGCATACCGAAAACGGTATCAATACCCAGTTTTTCCATATATCGGACAATTAATTCGCTTACCTGAACCTGCATTATCTTATTAAATTCAATTACTTTCTGTTTAAGTGTAGGGTGTGCACCAGCAGCTGGTGCCGCCGTTTCCTGCTTTATTCAGGTGCGCGTATTTTCGCTGCAATACTGTCATTCCGGGCGAAGTCGAAGCATCCTGTAGCACTGTTATATCAACAACTTACCGGGTGCGGGTTTACAATTCGACTCATGGCAATACCGGGTCAGGAGTATTGCTGGCAGTCAGACGGGAATCTTACCATTAGATAGGTTTACTGGCTTTATTAGTTTTTGTCGGGTTACTGGGCTGGAAACAGGGGTAATTGTTTTAAGATTGCGTTGCAAGGTGACTTTCAGGATGTTGCCCAATAGTGCGCTGTACAAATAAATACAGATGCTCAAATTGAAATCCAGAATCGGCAGCCCCTTTTGCCTGAATAAGGTAATATTCCACCGATTGTCACAAGCAATCGTCACAAGATTTTTTCGCTGTTTTTTTCAGCGCCGGATTTTAGCAGGTTAACTATGAACAGATTTTTTTTGTCCACCCTGGCCGCGTTCATGCTGGCTTTCAGTTTTTCCGCGGCTGCACAGCAAGTGGCGCAGCAGGTTGCCCCGCAGGTCGATGGCGTTCGGCTTGAGTCGGAAGGTTCACTTTACTGGCTGCATTTTGATGCCGATGCCGACAGCCTGTGGCCGAAGCTGAAGGATTTCTGGGCCAATGAAGGTATCAGCCTGAAGAAGGAAGAGCCGCAACTGGGGTATATGGAAACCGAGTGGAGCAAGGATCTGCTGCTGGACAAGATGCTGTCGATACTGCTCAGTGACCAGGCCCCGGAGCGGCGGGAGCGTTTTCGTTTGCGGCTTGAGCGTATAGACGGCGATGGAACAAAGGTTTTTATCTATCACAGTGCCTATGGCATTCTGTTTGATGAGGAAGCCGTTTATACCGGTTACCTGCCGGCCAGCCCTGCGCTGGAAATTGAAATGCTGTCGCGTCTTGCCCTGTATTCCGGCGCCGGCAAACAGCAGATTGAGCAGCATGTTGCCAGCTTTGCCACCACCAGGTTGAAGGCCGCACGCCTGAGCGCCGATGAGTACGAGATTGCTTCCGTGCCCGGTACCAGGGCCTTTGTCCGTGAAAAACTGCAAAGAACACTGGCGCGCATGGATGCGGAAGTATCGCAGCAGGCGGATGGCCGTATCGTGGCCCGTTACAGCAAGGTACCTGAGCTGGAAACGGATAATACCGCCTGGGGCATTGATGACAGCAGTGACCTGGAAGAGACCGGCTTTGGTGATGCAGAAGTCGGCACGGCAGCGCGTCTGGTTTATCTTATTGAACTGAAGCCGGCAGCGAATACAGTGACCCTGCGAATTCGTGCGGACAAGGACAATAGTGACATGGGCAGGGGTTTGTCAGAGTTCAGCAGTGCACTGGCAGAGCAACTCGAGTCGCGTTAAGTGTGGTTTCCAGAATGCAGTTGTCAGGCTGGTATCGGGTATAAACAGTTTGGTCCGCCAATAACGCAAAAGACGCGAATAAAATCTATTGGATTGTTACCGTAGATCGTATTATGCTGGCGCTAACCCGACACCCAGCCGGGGTTTATTGATCAGGAACCCAGACCTGCTTACCATTAAACAGCAACAGGGTACGGGCTACCGCCTCGGCATAGGTGAATTCATAAATCGGGTTAGGCACGTCCGTTTGCAACTGTTCATAGGTTTTTATCGGGTAATCCAGCAGGGTCTGTTCATCCATGGTCAGGCTGAGCCGTACCGGCAGTGACAGGTAAAATGAAAAGTTTCCGCCGCTTTGATCCGTGTCGATATCACACCGGGTAATCAGCAGTTTCAGTTCTGCTGTTTTCATGTTTTCTGGTGGTGGTTTTTGTGCGCTATACAGCACTAGCGGTGAGATTTGCGCCGGCAGTTTTTTTAGCAGTTTTTGTTCGATTTCCTGGGCGGCTTCCCGGCAGGTTTCACGGTAGCTGGTCGTTCTGGGCGTTACTGCGTTGTCATCCAGTTCAACACCGGAGAAGAAAAGGGCGGAAGCATTTAGCGCAAGCCATTTCCCCGGCGGGTTCTGGTAGCCGCTGCAGCCGACCAGGCTGAAAATCAGGGCAAAGATCAGGCTGCAGAGACTGGCAGCCGTTGGCCCGGGTCTAGTCGAACTTGCGAATAACACCTGTGACGACACCCAGTACTTCGACTTCTTCATTTTTAAGAAGAATGGCTTCCATATCCGGGTTGGCCGGTTGCAGGCGAATGCCATCGGCTTCGATATAAAACTTTTTCAGTGTTACCTGTTCATTGTTAATCAGGGCGACCACGGACTGGCCGTTTTCCGCCGACTGTCGTTTTTCAACAATAATTATGTCGCCATCCTGGATATTGTCATCAATCATTGAGTGGCCGGTTACTTTCAGGGCGTAGGTGTCCTTGCGCACCATATTGGCCGGCACCTTGATGGTTTCATTATCTTCAACGCGTTCGATCGGGCGGCCGGCGGTAATTGTTCCAAGCAGGGGAATTTCAAGCATCGCTGGAAACGACTCTTCAAGTTCGTTTTCGCTGGGTTCAAGTGTGGCGGGCCACACCGGGCGGTTGTGTTTTGGCAGGAGTAGGCTGATATTATTCATTTTATTTTTATTGTTGTTTTATGAAGATTTCGAAAGCATAGCGCAGATTGAGCAAAAGTTATACTTGTAAATAGTTTATTACAGATTTATATTGAAACACTGCTGTTCCGTTAAATGTTTTTATATCAGCCCCATACCCGGTTGTATATGACCGTGCTGTTATTTTTTATTGTATTAGCCATGAACCCAACACTGTTGATGTTTTGTCATCCTGACCGGAGCGCAGCGTAGTGGAAGGATCTTAAACGCCGTATCATGCGGGGTTCAAGATCCCTGGATTCCGCTTCGCGGCACTCAGGATGACCGTGGCGAGTTAACGGGACAGCAGTGATATTGAAACATTATTTCCGGGGGTGGTAATCCCGGAAGCTGCACTCTGTAACTTGAAAAAAGAGGTGTGATATGAACCTGTCTTCGTTAAATGCTGATACCGGTCGCCTGATTCTCCGGCTGAGTGTGGGTCTGCTAATGCTGTTTCACGGCATTGCCAAGATTCTGAATCCCGGCGCCCTGGACTTTATCGGCGGCATGCTGACGGATTTCGGCCTGCCGGCGGTACTGGCTTATGGCGTTTATATCGGTGAAGTGGTTGCGCCGTTGATGGTGATTGTCGGCTGGAAAACGCGCATCGGTGGAGTGGTTATGGCGGTGAATATGCTGTTTGCGATATTGTTGGCACACAGCGGTGATTTTTTCAGTCTGTCAGAACATGGTGGCTGGATGATTGAGTTACAGATGTTTTATCTAATGTCGGCGCTGGCGGTGATGTTTCTGGGCAGTGGCCGGCTGGCGATAAAGCCTGACTGAGCAGCACGCATGTTTTTTAAACATTGTGAGATCTGTCACGGCAATGTGTTTTGAGGTTTTTTTAATCTAGGGATACTCTGATCAAGTATGATAATTTCACGTTGGCTAAAATGTGCCGTATTTTCCCCGAAGTTCGTTGCAATAGAATAACTATTACGCCTCACTTCGTGAAAGATACAACCCATTTTATCTTAGCCTGATTTTTACCCTACTTAATCAGAGTATCCCTAGGAAGGGTTGAATGAATAAAATAAAAATTTGTGGTGTGTTGTTGCTGGCTATTTTTTCGATGAGTGCGATAGCGGAAGAAAAACCTTTTTTGACCGTGGATGAACTTGTCGATACTGGGTACACGTTATTGTCCGGTCAGCAGATAAAGAAAATCATGGCTGGTGGCAGCATTA
>JAJRTD010000051.1 GCA_024278435.1 Gammaproteobacteria bacterium
AATCAGGGAATAACATGAAAGCATCCGACCTGTTTGTAAAATGCCTGGAAGAAGAAGGCATCGAATACATTTTCGGCATACCCGGCGAAGAAAATGCCGACTTCATGATATCGCTGGAAAAATCAAAAAAGATAAAATTCATTCTTACCCGGCATGAACAGGGCGCCGCCTTTATGGCTGAGATTTATGGCCGCCTCACCGGCACCACTGCCGGCTGTCTGGGTACACTGGGCCCGGGCGCAACCAACCTGATCACCGGCGTTGCCGATGCCAATATGGACCGCGCACCGCTGCTGGCACTCACCGGCCAGGGTTCGTCGCACCGCCTGCACAAGGAATCCCACCAGATCATGGACGTGGTTAAAATGTTTGAGCCGGTCACCAAGTGGTCAACCAGCGTTATCCACCAGGACAATATTCCCGAAATTATCCGCAAGGCAGTGCGCGTTGCCCGCTCGGAAAAACCCGGTGCCGCCCATATTGAGCTGCCGGAAGACATCGCCAAGCTGAATGCCATTACCAATCCCCTGTACCCGCAACGCTTTCGGCGTTCGGTAACCGATGACAAGATTATCGACCAGGCTTATGAAATCATAAAGAATGCCAAACACCCACTTATCCTTGCCGGCAATGGCTGCATCCGCCGCCGTGCCAGCAAGCAGCTGCGCCTGTTCTGTGAACAGACCGGCATCGGTGTTATCAACACCTTTATGGCCAAGGGCTGTGTCGATATGGATGCCGACTACTGCCTGTATACCGTTGGTCTGCAGGCCCGTGACGTCGTTGCCTGTACACTGGACGCTGCCGATGTCGTGATAACCATCGGTTATGACATGGTGGAATATCACCCCAGCCTGTGGAACAGGAACAAGGACCGGCAGATTATTCACGCCGATTTTGTGCCCGCCGAAATCGATGCCAACTACCGCCCCGAGACCGAACTGGTCGGCGACCTGGCACATACACTGTGGATGTTAAACGCCCGGGTGGCGGCCGATGGCGGGCTGAAATTCGATACCTCACACCAGGCGGCTACCCGGCGCACCATGAGCGATGAAATTGCCATGCACAAGGATGATGATACCGAGGGCTGTATCCGGCCACAAAAAGTGCTGTGGGACTGCCGCCAGGTAATGGGGCCGCATGACATACTGCTGTCCGATGTCGGCGCCCATAAAATGTGGATAGCCCGTCACTACCAGTGTCATGAACCCAATACCTGTTTGATACCCAACGGCTTCTGCTCCATGGGCTTTGCCCTGCCCGGTGCCATTTCCGCCGCCCTGGTTCATCCCGAACGACGCATTATGTCGATCTCCGGTGATGCCGGTTATTTAATGAACGTACAGGAAATGGAAACCGCCAGGCGCCTGAACGTCAATATCGTGACCATGATCTGGGAAGACCATGAATATGGCCTGATTGCCTGGAAACAGCAGAACGAATTCGGCAAGCACACCGACCTTTCCTTCGGTAATCCGGACTGGCTGAAACTGGCCGACTCCTTTGGCTGGAACGGGCACAAGGTGGAAAACAGCCGCGACCTGGTCGACACCCTGGAAAAAGCCTTTAACGAAGAAGGCCCCAGCCTGGTAGTAATACCAATCGACTATCGTGAAAATTTGTTACTAACAGAAAGACTCGGCAATATTTGTTGCCCGATATAATTGTTTCACCCCAGAAGTACAGAAAACACGAAAAAACAGATTGCCTGGCCACGGATGAATGCAGATATACACAGGTATGTTCACTGTCATCCTGAGTGCAACGAAGTGAAGTCGAAGGATCTGGCTCCACGGTCATTCGTTGAAATCAGATCCTTCGGCTACGCTAAAGCTTCGCTCAGGATGACATAAATTAAATCTGGATTTATCCGCGTTCATCTGTAAAAAAACAAAGAGGAACAGATTCATGTCAGACCATTTCAAACTACAGGTTCCCGGCGCCACGGCCGCCGGCACCGTTAATGTTACTGCGCCTTATGACGGCGAGCTTATCGCCACCATCGAAACCGGTGATGCCGCGGCGGTGGAAACCGCACTGAGCACCGCTTATACACTGTTCAACGACAGAAAAAACTGGCTCACCGCCGAGCAGCGCATCAGGGTACTGGAAAAAACCACCGACATTATGCAGTCACACTTTGATGAACTGGCCATCGAAGCGGCGCGCGAAGGCGGCAAACCGTTAATCGATTCCCGCGTGGAAGTTGCCCGCGCCATTGACGGCATGAAGAACTGTGTCGAAGTCATCCGCAGCAGCCATGGCGAGGAAATACCCATGGGCAAGAACGCCGCTTCAATGAACCGCCTCGCCTTTACCACCCATGAACCCATCGGCGTGGTGGTCGCGGTCAGCGCCTTCAACCACCCGCTTAACCTGGCAGTACACCAGATCGGCCCGGCCATTGCCGCCGGCTGCCCGGTGATTATCAAACCGGCCGAGGATACCGCGCTATCCTGCTTCCGCCTGATCAATATTCTGCACGAAGCTGGCCTGCCCAAAGGCTGGTGCCAGGGCATTGTCACCGACAGCCATGACAGCGCCACCTTACTGGTAACCGACAAACGGGTTGGCTTTTTCAGCTTTATCGGCAGTGCCAATGTCGGCTGGATGTTACGTTCAAAACTGGCGCCCGGCGCCCGCTGCGCGCTGGAACACGGTGGTGTTGCGCCGGTGATCGTGGCCGCCGATGCCGACATGAATGACACCGTTGCCCTGCTGGCCAAAGCCGGTTTCTACCATGCCGGCCAGGTCTGTGTTTCGGTGCAGCGCGTTTATGCCGAGAAAGGCATTGCCCGCCAGCTTGCCGACAGCATTGCCGCGGCCGGTAATAAAATGAAGATCGGCGACCCGACACTGTCCGATACCGATATCGGCCCGCTGATTCGCCACGCTGAAACCGATCGCGTTCAACAATGGGTACAGGATGCTGTCGACAAAGGCGCCGAGCTTGTATCCGGCGGCCAGAAAATTTCAGACAGCTGCTACCAGGCCACCGTACTATTCAACCCGCCGGAAGATGCAATTATTTCAAAAAACGAGATTTTCGGTCCGGTGATCTGTGTGTACGAATACGAGGATATTGATGATGCCCTCAGCCGTGCCAACAGCCTGGACGTTGCGTTTCAGGCGGCGGTATTCTCAAAAAACATCGACACCTGCATGTACGCCTTCAGACAGTTAAATGCATCTGCCGTTATGGTCAACGACCACACCGCCTTCCGCGTTGACTGGATGCCGTTTGCCGGACTCCGGCATTCCGGCCATGGTGTTGGCGGCATCCCGCATACCTTTGAAGATATGCAAATCAAAAAAATGATGGTGATCCGTTCCATGGCCTTATAACAGGACCTGCTGATACACCGCCGCTAAACACGGATGTTCCATCGGCACAGACCCTTAACTAAACCAGGGCCACCCTCAAAAAACCAGTCACTCGACCGTCTTAAAATACACTGCGCCCGGTATAAAAAACAGGTAAAAAGAACAGCAATTGTCGCTAAAAAGCCTATGAACATGGGCTGGAAAAACGTACTATTAATACTAAGAAGCTTATATCAAATAAGCCGCCTGTTTTATATAGTATGCAGCACCTATGATTCTTACCGAAAAGATGAACTCAACACCAGCGCTGAACGAACTGGTCGATGCAGAGAAACTGCAGTTATTATTTCGCCAGTCATACCCGGCAATTTTTATCAGCATTTTCAATGCGCTGGTACTGACCGCCATCCTGTGGTCGGTGCAGGATCACAGCCTGCTACTTGGCTGGTTTATTACCCTGCTTGGCACCGCACTGGTGCGGCTTTATATTTTCACCCGTTACCGCAAGTTGTTACCACAGGGGCAGGACGTACTCTCCTGGGAAAAACCGTATTTCATAACACTATTGCTGTCATCACTGGCATGGGGCGTCGGCGGCATGGTAATTCTGCCGGTTGATTCACCACTGCACCAGGCGGCTATTTTTGCTTTTTTAATCGGCATGTCCGGTGGCGCCATTTCAGTCTACTCGACACATCGCCTGATGACACTGTCTACCATCGCCATTCTTTTACTGCCGGTAACGACCTGGTTTGTTATACGCGGTGACATGATCTTTACCGGGCTGGCCATTGCCTCGATTGTTTTCTTCCTGTCTTCAATACGCGCAACCCGCTCAATCAGCTCAACACTTCACCAGAACCTGCTGATGACACATGAGCTGAAAAGATCCAAGGAAGAAGCTGAAAAACTTGCCCGCATTGATGAGTTAACCGGTCTGTATAACCGCCGGGCTTTTTATGAACTGGGAAAAGTACTGGTCAGCCAGGCGCAGCGCAATAAAGAGCCACTGGCAATGATCATGATGGACATTGATAACTTTAAACTTGTTAATGACCGCTTCGGCCATGCCGCTGGTGACATTGCATTACAGGAAATTGGAAACATCATGTGCCAGCGACTGCGCAAGTCAGATGTATTTGCCCGTATCGGTGGCGAGGAATTTGCCCTGCTGCTGCCCGCAACAACAACCGAACAGGCCATGCAACTGGCCGATGAACTGCGCATGGTGATCTCCGGCACAGATATCCGCTTCGGCGAACAGCATTTTTCACTCACTGCCAGCTTCGGGGTAACCTCCGGTGATTCTGATATTGACACCCTGGCACGGCAGGCAGACAACGCCATGTACCAGTCCAAGGATTCAGGGCGCAACACCGTTATCTGTGACCAGGTTGATAATGCTGGTAAAGCAAAACCTGCTGACTGATATTTACCAGTGAAAAATCTGTTCGCTGACATTCCGGCAAGCCTTGAGACTGAGATAATTGAACGCCTTGTTACCACTGATGTCGTAACCATCGAACGCATAGTATCCATGGGACATACATCACCGGCAGACGGCTGGTATGACCAGCAACACAATGAATGGCTGCTGGTTTTGAGCGGCGCAGCGGTACTGGCATTTGAAGATGGCACCGAGATCAGCATGAAACCCGGTGATACACTTGATATTCCGGCACATAAAAAACACCGGGTAAAATGGACTTCGGCTGATACAGAAACCGTATGGCTGGCGGTACATTATGCCGCCACAGCGACCCGGTAAATAATTCGAGGTAAAAAATGAGCGATACAGATAACTTTGATTACGGCCCTTTAACGCAACTGATCGGTACCTGGAAAGGTGACAAAGGTGTTGATATCGCACCCGATCCGGATGGCACAGAAAATAACCCGTATTACGAAATCATTACCTTTAATGCCATCGGTGATGTCACCAATGCCGAGTCCCAGGTTTTGACCGCCCTGCACTACCGGCAAATCGTACGGCGAAAATCCAATGACAGGGTATTCCATGATGAAACCGGTTACTGGATGTGGGATGCAGCATCCCGCACCGTCATGCACTCCCTGACCATCGCCCGGGGCGTATGCGTTCTGGCCGGTGGCAAGTACAGCAGTGAAACCGATGCCGAAGGTAATGTGGTGCTGAATGTTGCGGCTAGCATTGATGACAAAAACTGGTCTATCGTGCAGTCACCCTTTATGCAGGAAAACGCACGCACCACAGAATTCCGTCACACCATTACCGTGGGCAATGGCAAACTCATCTACTCGGAAACAACCATGGTTGATATCTACGGTAATATTTTTGAACATACCGACGACAACGAATTGCTGTGCCAGTAAATTAGAAAGGTTCCGTATTTTTGCCATACTGTGGCATAAGCCTGAATTCTGGTTATAATGGTTACCAGCCACGACACAAGCTGATACCAGGTCGTTGTCGGAAAAACTATGCCAGATAACACTTCATTAACGGATGATGCCCAGTTCTATTCAGAACTCCTGCGTGCCTACTTTGACAGCACGCAGGATGCCATCTTTGTGCTGTGCGACGAAATGAAGTTTCTTACCTGCAACAAAACGACCGAACACTGGCTTGGCCGTTCCGAACACGAACTTACCCTGCATAACCAGCGTACCCCGATTACCCGGCTGCTGGGCGAAAACTACGACGCAGACAAGTTCAGCGCATTTTTTAACAATGCACTGAAAGGAAACTCCACTTCGTTTGAAACCCGGATCAATCCGCCACAGGGCAAGGAGCGCTGGATTGATATAAACCTGTCACGTGTTGATATTGAAAACGGGGACATGGTTATTGCCGTCGGTCGTGATATTTCAGAACGAAAAAAACATCTGGCCACCATTGAGTACCAGTCACACTATGATGAGCTTACCGGCCTGCCTAACAGGACATTTATCATTGAATACCTGGATAAATACCAGAACCAGGGTAACCAGCAAAAAAAACCACAGGAACTGGTTCTGATGGTACTGGATATTGACCGTTTTAAGGAGGTCAATGAAAGCCTGGGACATAAATTCGGCGACTTTATCCTGCAGGAAATTGCCCGTCGCCTGAGCCGGGTTACGGATACGGCATCCGGCGAGTTTGCGGCCCGCCTTGGCGGTGATGAATTTGCTATTGCCTTTCCCGGTATCGAACTGTCACAGTCACGAATCACCGCACAGATGATCCGGCAGATTATTTCACAGCCGATTATCATCGATACCAGGAAAATAAGCCTGGATTGCGCTATCGGCATGGCGGCCCTGCCAGCCCATACCAATGACAGCACCAGGTTGATACAACTTGCTGAAGCAGCCATGTACAGCACCAAGTCCCAGAAGCTGGGCATAAGCATCTATAACCCCGAGCAGTCATACTCATCAAGCGAACGCCTGCAGCTGGTAACCGATTTTCGTGAAGCCCTGAAAAACGGTGGCATTCACGCCCATTACCAGCCCATCATCAATATGCAGACAAAGTCCTTGCATGTGGAAACGCTGGCAAGATGGCAGCACCCGACCCACGGATACATTGCACCAGACACCTTTATCCCACTGGCCGAAGAAACCGGAAGCATCAACCGGCTGACCTCAAAAATACTGGAATCGGCCATGCGTGGCTGCGCAACGGTATTAAACGAGCACTTAATCGAAAGCCTTTCAATTAACATTTCACCCTACTGCCTGGCAAACCCGAAACTGCCGGCTGAAATAAAATCATACCTGGAAAAGTACACCATCCAGCCCGGTGCAGTAACCCTGGAAATCACCGAGTCTGCCATGATGTCGAACCTGCCGGCAACACAAAAAACCATTGAAGCATTGCATGGACTGGGGCTGGTATTTTCAATTGATGATTTCGGCACCGGTTACTCATCGCTGTCCAAACTGAAGCACATGCCGTTAAAGGAACTGAAAATTGACAAGTCGTTTATTATCGATATCGATCAATGTGAAAATGATTCCGCCATCACCAATGCCGCCATACAGATGGCACACGGTCTGGGACTGGATGTGGTGGCTGAAGGCATTGAAAACGAAAACATCTGGAACCGCCTGCGACAGATGGGCTGCGACTATGGCCAGGGTTACTGGATAGCAAAACCGATGCCAGTTAACGAGCTGCTGTTATGGATAGACAGCCATCATACACTGCTTAAACCGTCTACAACTTAAGCCGCAGACGCAATTATAGAAGCATTAAAACTTTTCACC
>JAJRTD010000003.1 GCA_024278435.1 Gammaproteobacteria bacterium
CGCTGTTCAAAATTTCTTACCGTGGGATTGGTAAAACGCGAATAGATATTGCCCGGCTGCTCACCGGAAAAACGGGCGGCCGCTTCAGCGGCTGATGAAAACACATAACTGGAAGTCGGAAAGATGGCTTCACTGTGCTCGTTTTCCAGGGTGCGCACCTGCCCGTCGCGCACAGCACGCGTGGCAAAGCCGGCGCCTGTGTTGTCTGTCTTACTGTTTTTATCTGTCATCGGGTAACCTGCTTTTATTCTTCTATAAGTACTTCACTGCCAACTTCGACCTGGCGAAACAGGTCGACAATATCCCGGTTACGCATTCGGATACAGCCAATCGAGGCCGGTGTGCCGATGCTGTCCTCATGATTGGTACCGTGGATATAGATATAACGCTGGTAGCTGTCCACGTAACCGCCCTGGTTGCGGCCGGGCTCCATACCTTCCAGCCACATAATGCGGCTCATAATGACATCATCCGGCAGTTCCACACCGCGTTCAACACACTCTTCCAGGTTGCCATGCGGAATACGGCCGATAAAGACTTCATTCACCGGCATGGCACCACCCAGCTTGTCCTTGATTCGATGCAGACCCAGTGGTGTCTGCTCGCTGCCATTACGGTTGCCGGTACCGTATTTCGAGGTCGACACCGGGTATTGATGAAGCAGCTTGCCAGCTTCATCATATAAACGCAGCTGTTGCTCACTGACACTGATTTTTATTGAATTCATCACGTTGCTTGTAGTCTGATTGATTATTAAGTATCACACAGTTGAAAACAGAATCAATAGCCTGGTACAAAGTTTCTCAAACAAATAAACTGGGATACAATCACAGGCAATAGCAACTGACGGGGACAGAATAATGAGTACAGCAGGTGAACGCCCGGAAGCAAACCCTGATGACAACAATGCGGAAAACTGGTTACCGAAAGACCCTGTGGTATTGGAAACGACTGCAAAGACCAGTGCTGCTGCTGATGATAATCAGCCTGCCCTTTTCCCGGTATCTGAAAACAAGCTGATAACCCTGTACATTCTCAGTTTTGGCATATACGGCTTTTACTGGTTTTACAAAAACTGGCAGTTACAGCAGAAAACCATGGATAAAAAAATCTACCCGCTGCTGCGGGCGATTTTCTCAATCTTTTTTACCCACTCGCTGTTTAAACGCATTGACCGCCAGGCGTCACACCTGGAAAAGCAGTACCGTTTCAATGCCGGCTTCCTTGCCACGCTTTTTGTGGCAAGCGTCGTACTTGATACGCTCATTGATGGCATCAACACCAATACCACCATGCTGTACGGGACATCAAACAGCATCCTGACCCTGGTTTCACTGTCGCTGTTTTTCCTCAGTCTTTATCCGCTGGTAAAGGTTCAGGGTACGGCAAACCGGATCAATAATGATATACTCGGATTTCTGAATCACAGATACACGTGGTCTAATTATATTCTGATCGCATTCGGAGTCATGCTGTGGCTGATGTTTGCATTGGGCTTCCTTGCGGAATCACTGGGTTTTGTTGCACCGGAACAAACGATATGAACAAGCAGATTAATGACCAGGGCATTATTCTAGTCCTGCTGGAACGCTTTGAAAAACAGCGCTTGCCAAGAGTGATTGAAATAAAAGACAAGGTCGACCAGGGTGAAGTACTGGATGACTTTGATATTGAATACCTGGGCGCCGCCCTGCATGATGCACGGGAGCTGTTACCGCTACTGGACAGGCATCCCGAATATGAACCGCTGGTCTCCCGGGTGATCCATTATTACAAGCTGATAACAGACGAGGCGCTGCAGAACGAAAAATAAAACCATGCCGGCAGTCGCCCGCTGAGCCGGATACCGGCAAGGGCTATCGACAGCTTGCCGGTATTGTTTATTCCAGTTCGATGGTTCCACTGACTTTCACCGTCAGCGTTCTGTCTCCCGCAGAAAACACCGGCGCCACCTTCGCCTCAGCCATTGCCATGCCCGCAGAACGCTGTCTATAGCGAATAAAATCCGCCGGCGCTGATACCCGCATGGTGACGATCTTGTAACCGTCATGTCGCAGCTTTTTGGTCACCTGCATGGCGCGTTTATTAAAAGCAGCAATCGCCTGATCAATTAACACTTCGGTCTGCTGCTGTCTTTTTTCGCGGGACACATCAAAGCTTATGCCGTCCAGCTTTAACTGCGTTTGCAAATCACCGGTTACCTTGCTCAGTAACGGCATGTCCTTTGATTCCAGCTGAATAGACTGCCTGACACGCCAGGCAATAATCTGGTTCTTGTTATAGACAGGGCTGGTTGAGTAGTTCTGCGTCCGCACTTTTATGCTTTTGTAGGCCTTCAGATTCTGCAACGCCCTGTTGATTTTTGTATTGACCTTGTTGACCAGCTCCGGTGTTCTCGAGCCCTCCTCAAGCACGTACATGGAAACCGTCATGGTGTCATTATCCACCTCTGCCGAAGACGATGCATCGAGACTGATCTGGTTATAGTTCTTTACCGATCCATCCGCATGGGCGCTGGAAAATACCAGCGTTAGCAGAAGGATAAAAAAACAGTTGCGCCGTTGCATGGAACTCTCCCTGGTATAAAAATTTATATTGAATAATGTTAGACAACCGATGAAACAGAGGTTCACCATTACCATCCGGACGGAACCGGCAGGCTGCC
Organism: Gammaproteobacteria bacterium; assembly: GCA_024278435.1. Classification (GTDB taxonomy): domain Bacteria; phylum Pseudomonadota; class Gammaproteobacteria; order SZUA-229; family SZUA-229. Next base: position 2,666 of record JAJRTD010000003.1, read on the forward strand.
GCGCAGTACAGGTCAGCCAGGCATAGCGGCTGGTGACTATAACTGGCTGGCAGTTATTTTATTATGAGCCTGCTTGGCGGCATCGTTACGTTTATCGGATAAACGTTCAAAATAGGCGTCATCAACATCTTTCGTTACATAGATACCGTCGAAACAGGAGCTATCAAAGTTTTCCAGAGCACTGTTGCCTTTTTTTATCGCTGATTTCAGGTCTTCAAGATCCTGGTACACCAGCCAGTCGGCGCCGATGATTTTTGTAATCTCTTCAACGGTTCGGTTATGGGCAACAAATTCATCATGGGATGCCATATCGATACCGTACACATTCGGGTAACGAACCGGCGGCGCGGCAGATGCCATATAAACTTTTTTGGCACCGGCTTCACGTGCCATTTGCACGATCTGCTTGGAGGTGGTGCCACGCACAATGGAATCATCAACCAGCAACACGTTTTTGCCGGCAAACTCCAGGGCGATAGGATTCAGTTTCTGGCGCACCGATTTTTTGCGTTCCTTCTGCCCCGGCATAATAAATGTGCGACCGATGTAACGGTTCTTGATAAAACCTTCACGGTATTTCACATTCAGATGGTAGGCCACTTCCAGTGCAGTACTGCGGCTGGTGTCCGGGATTGGAATAACCACATCAATATCATGATCCGGTTTTTCGCGCAGGATTTTCTGCACCAGCGTCTGCCCCATTCGCAAGCGGGCTTTATAGACGGAGACACCATCCAGAATCGAATCGGGACGTGCGAAATAAACATATTCAAAAATACAGGGTGATAACTGCGGATTTTCAGCACACTGCTTGCTGAAGAACTTGCCATCTGCACTGATAAAAACGGCTTCACCCGGTTCGATGTCCCGCACCAGCTCAAAGCCCTGTGCCTGCAAAGCAACACTTTCCGAGGCCACCATGTAATCAGTGCCCATGTCGGTTTCACGCACACCATAAACCAGCGGGCGGATGCCGTTGGGGTCTCGTATCGCCAGAATGCCTTTACCGACCACCATGGCAACTACTGCATAACCACCCCGGCAGCGGCGGTGAATGGCTGAAACCGCGGTAAAGATATCATCGACATTGAATTCCGGACGGGCTTGTAGCTGCAGCTCGTGGGCAAAAATATTTAACAGGGCCTCGGTATCAGAATCGGTATTCAAATGCCTTAAATCAGACAGGAACAGCTCCTCTTTAATCTCATCCGCATTGGTCAGGTTGCCATTATGCGCCAGCGCGATACCGTAAGGGGAATTCACATACAACGGCTGCGCTTCAGCAGAAGAAGAAGTACCGGCAGTGGGATAGCGGGCATGGGCAATCCCCATTTTACCCGGCAGGCGCTGCATATGTTTTTCAAAAAACACATCGCGCACAAGACCGTTACCCTTGCGCATATAAAAACGGCCGTTTTCACAGGTGGTAATGCCCGCAGCATCCTGTCCACGATGCTGCATCACGGACAGTGATTCATATAAATCAAGATTAACCGCGCTGTGCGCAACAATACCGGCTATACCACACATACAAAAACTCTCTTTTATTCCGCAGCTTGCGTTGCTGGCTGATAAGACTGGCTGAGGTCATCAGGAACGTATTCCTGAATAACAATCGCCGCATTTTCAAACCATTGTAATAAGGTCGATGACTGCCACCAGTCGGTTTCAGGCAACGGTGTCATGCCACCGATAACCACAAACACAACCACGATCAGGCCGCCGCGAATCACGCCAAAAGCCACGCCGAAGATACGGTCGGCACCGGACAGGCCGGTTTTTTTCACCACCTGGTTGACCAGCATATTAACCAGGGCGCCAACCATCAGGGTCAATACAAACAACACGCCAAATCCGACGGCCTGGCGCACAGCTTCGGATTCTATGCCGGCGGGCAAGGCTTCTGCCAGCCTGGGGGCAAAGGTTGCCGCCAGCCAGATAGCGATTATCCAGGTGGCCAGCGAGATAGCTTCTTTAACAAAGCCCCTGATCAGGCTGAATAAAGCAGACAGGAAAATTACAAAAATAACGACTACGTCTACGACTGTCATGAGTTCACACGTGTTTATGTAAAGCGTGCATTATACGCTGTTAGCATGGGTCTGAAAACGTATTGCTGGCGATTTCAGTTCACCCGGATCAGATCAGGGGTGGTTAACTATATAAGCATCGATTTTCCGGGATTTTTTCAGGTCGGTTTTTATTTTTTCCAGAACGCTGCGTTCCAGCTCCGGCCCGATTCGGACCTTGTAACTGGTTTTACCCTTGGATGTGGATTTGTACACGTAAGCGGTATAACCGGCCTTGCGCAGTTTATCGCGCATTTTTACCGCGTTTTCATTGCTGCTGAAGGTACCGACCTGCAGGGCGAATGACCTTATCGGTTTCTTGTGCGGCTGCTTTGGATCAGACTTGTTTGCCCTGGTCTGCTGCTTTTTAATGGTGGTTATCGGCGTTACCACCGGTTTGAGCTTTTTCTGGGTCAGTGGTGGAAATTCCGGTTTTTCCCTGATTTCAATATCCTGAACCTGCCGGGCTTTATAACCGGAACCATCAAGCAGGGCCGGAATAAAGATGACACCCAGGGTTACCAGCACAATGGCACCAACAATACGTTGTCGAAGATGTCCTTCCATTAATGTATTAACTCCACCATACTCTTGTTAAATATTCTGTAAATCGTCCGGGAAAAACTGCATTGCTTCGGCCACCGTGTAAAATGAGCCAAAA
>JAJRTD010000007.1 GCA_024278435.1 Gammaproteobacteria bacterium
CCACGGCATCAAAAAACGTCATGCCCGCCAGCCAGTAGGCCAGCGCACAGACCACGGTCAGGCTCAAATAGATGTACCACAGGGCTTTGGCTGTTTCCGCAATACGCGGCGTCAACTTGTTATCTTTTATCGGCCCCGGGGTTTCCGCCTTGTACAGCTGCATACCACCGACACCCAGCATCGGCATTACCGCCACCGCCAGTACGATGATACCCATGCCGCCCAGCCACTGCAGCTCCTGCCGGTAAAACAGGATACTGTGCGGCAGGTCATCCAGACCGACCAGCACCGTCGCCCCGGTTGTGGTCAGCCCGGAAATGGATTCAAAAAGCGCCTTGGCCAGATCAATATCCATATGCTCATAGGTATAAAAAGGCAAGGCACCGGCTATACCCAGAACCAGCCAGAACAAAACGGCAACAACAAAACCGTCACGCAAACGCAGGTCACTCTTTTTCTTCCTGACAGGAAAATACAGGATAAAGCCCACACCCAGCAGGAACAGGTAACTGTAGAAGAAATTATGGGCGGCGCCTTCCTGGTAGATCAGGTCAATAACTACAGGCGGCAACAGGGTTATGCTGAACAACATAACGAACAGGCCGATGATTTTCTGTATTACTGCGGTTTGCATATCAGCTGGTGGTTATTATTTTTATACAGACATTAGTGTTCATAATTAAAAGAATGTCACGCCGACCTGGAACAGTTTTTCAACCGCATGGAATTTCGTCTTATCCAGCAGGAACAGGATAAGATGATCTTCGTTTTCAATAACGATGTCGTGATGCGCCATGATAACTTCTTCGCCGCGAATGATGGCACCGATGGTTGTGCCTTTCGGCAACTTGATCTGCTCCACCGTTTTGCCAACCACCTTGGAGTTACCGCTATCACCATGAGCAATCGCCTCGATGGCTTCTGCCGCACCCCGGCGCAGCGAATGTACCGCCACCACATCACCACGGCGCACATGTGCCAGCAAACCGCTGATAGTGATCTGCTGCGGCGAAATAGCCACATCAATACTGCCATGACTTTCTACCATATCAACATAAGCATGGCGATTGATGATGGACATGACCTTACGCGTACCCAGGCGTTTAACCAGCATGGACGACAGGATATTGGCTTCATCATCATTAGTCAGGGCACAGAACACATCCATCTGGTCAATATTTTCTTCCAGCAGCAGATCTTCGTCTGCGGTGTCGCCATACAGCACAATGGTTTTGTTTAATTCACGGGACAGATCTCTTGAACGCTGCTCGTTTTTTTCCAGCAGTTTCACACTGTGTTTTTTCTCCAACGCCTGGGCCAGTCGCTTGCCGATATTACCACCGCCAGCCAGCATGATTTTTTTCAGTGGCTTGTCCAGTTTTCGCAGTTCTGACATGACCACGCGGATATCTTTTCGCGCAGCAATAAAAAATACTTCATCGTCTGCTTCAATGACCTGGCTGCCCGTCGGCACAATACCTTTACCACGGCGAAAAATAGCCGCCACCCGTGAGTCCACGCCCGGCACATGCTTTCTCAGGTCGGAAATCTCATGCCCCACCAGCGGACCGCCGTAATAGGCCTTGATGCCGACCAGTCGCGCCCGGCCACCGGCAAAGTCCAGCACCTGCAGTGCACCGGGGTACTCGATCAGGCGCTGAATATGCTCGGCAATCAGCTGCTCGGGGCTGATCAGTACATCAACCGGCAGGGCATTGTCACTAAACAGTTCGGGGTGCTTAAGATATTGCTGCGAGCGCACCCGGGCAATTTTTGTCGGTGTGTGAAACAGGCTGTGTGCAATCTGGCAGGCGACCATATTGGTCTCATCACTGTTGGTAACGGCAACCAGCATATCGGCATCGGCAATGCCGGCACGCTCCAGCACATCAGGGTGGGATGCATGGCCCGTCACCGTCTGAATATCCATGCGGTCACCCAGCTCTTCCAGCAGGGCCGTATTGTTATCCACCAGTGTTATATCATTTGCCTCGGAAGACAGGTTCTCCGCAACACTGGAACCGACCTGGCCTGCTCCTAAAATTAGAATCTTCATAACAGCAATAAATAATGATTTAAAAGAGTTTTCAGCGGTAGCAATAAGCCAGAGCGTTTCATGGCGTGAATGCTACGCCTTATAAGCTGACTTTTCATTTTTTATCTCTACCGGCACCCCGTGAACAGAAGACCCGGGGAACCGCTGAAAATTGACGGCAGCACATTGTCATACCTGCCGGCTAAGTGGAGGACGGCTGTTTTTTCAGGCGGCAGAAATAAAAGCCGTCGGCACCCTGCTCACCGGGCAATAACTGGCGGCCGTATTCACAGGCCACACCCCAGTCAGCCTCGATCCTGATTTCACCGGCTTCCGGCGTTTTTGCCAGAAACGCCGCCATCTGTTGCTGGTTCTCGTCTTTCAGCACAGAGCAGGTAACATACAGAAGCTCACCGCCGGGCTTCAGCATCTGCCATGCCGCCGCTATTATCCCCGACTGCAAATCGACCAGCGGCTGTATATCCGATTCGCGACGCAGGCTTTTGATATCCGGGTGGCGACGAATGACACCGCTGGCAGAACAGGGCGCATCGATTAATATGCGGTCAAACAGCACGCCATCCCACCATTGCCGGTAATCAGCGGCATCGGCCACCACCAGGGTGGTGTTCGCCAGTTTATCCAGCTGCAGGCGCTGCAGGTTTTCACTGACGCGCTGCATGCGTTGCGACTCGAGCTCAACAGCAAACAGCTGCCCGATCTGCGGATGGCGCTCAAGAAGATGACAGGTCTTGCCACCGGGGGCCGCGCACAGGTCCAGAACGCGGTGCTCATCCTCCACATTCAACAGGCCGGCCGATAACTGGGCACCGGCGTCCTGTACCGAAACCGCACCATCGGCAAAACCCGGCAGCAGCCGTACATCAATTCCCTGCGACAGTTTTAGCGCGGCATCACTTAATGTACTTGCCTCTGCCTCGATATCACTGTCTGCCAGCAGTTGCTGATAGTCTGCCGTTTTATATTGCCGGTGATTGACCCGCAGCCAGAAAACCGGGCGCTGATTATTGGCCTGTAGAATCTGCTGCCAGTTGTCAGGCCAGTCTGTTTTGATTTTTGTTAATAACCATTGCGGATGGGAAAAACGCACAGGGTCATTTTCGATGGCCGCAAGCAGCTGTTCCTTTTCACGGGTAAACCGTCGCAAGACCGCGTTCACCAGGCCGGCGGCCCACTGCTTTCGTGATTTACGCACCAGCTCGACCGCCTCATTAATAATGGCATAGTCCGGTGTTCGGCACTCGGTCAGCTCGTACAGTGCCATCAGCAGGATCAGCTGCACATCCAGATCTTTTGCCTTTAACGGTTTCGACAGCAACCGGCCGGTAAAATATTCCAGCTGCCAGCGCCAGCGCAGTACACC
>JAJRTD010000052.1 GCA_024278435.1 Gammaproteobacteria bacterium
AGTTATAAGGAACCTCTGAACAAGTGTCATTCAGAGCGCAGCGAAGAATCTTATGTTCCGTAAATATCTGATTGCACAGTGGCATAAGATCCTTCGACTTCGCTCAGGATGACAAATAAGGACTTATTCAGAGGTTCCCTAACGCTCTGAATGACATTAGTCCGATGTTTCATAAGTTTATAAATTACTACTTACAACATACTACCTACTTATAACTTTCATTTATTATGAATTTTTTCGAAGCCCAGGACTCAGCCAGGCGCAGTACCAGCCTGCTGATTGTGCTGTTCATGCTGGCAATCATTATTCTGCTGGCCCTGAGCAACCTGATTGTTTTTGAGTTTCTCTATTATGTGAATGCCGGCAGCCTGAGCCTGTCACCGGCGCAGCTGGAAACCGTCTATGATCCGGAGATGAGCATTCTGCTGAGTGTTTCCATTATCCTGTTTATCACCCTCGGCAGTCTGTATAAACTGGTGCAGCTTTCTTCCGGTGGGTCGGCTATCGCCCGTTACCTTGGCGGGGTGATTGTGCCGCGCAGCAGCAGTGATCCGCTGCATCAGAAAATCCTCAACGTGGTGGAGGAAATGGCCATCGCATCAGGTACACCGGTGCCGCAGGTTTATATTTTAGAAGAGCCGGGAATCAACGCTTTTGCCGCCGGCTGGAAAACCACCAATGCTGTTATCGGTATTACCCGGGGAGCGCTGGAACGTTTGTCACGTGATGAATTGCAGGGTGTAATCGCGCATGAGTTCAGTCATATTTTTAACGGTGACATGCGCCTGAATATCCGCTTGATCGCGGTGCTGCACGGCATACTAATGATTGGCATGCTGGGCAGAATGATCCTGCGTTCCATGCGCTATATGGGCCGCTCGCGGAGCCGGAATGACGGTCGCGCGGTGCTGGTTATTTTCGGTATTGGCGCTTCGCTGATGGTGGTCGGTTATTCCGGCATCTTTTTCGGCAACTGGATCAAATCACTGATCAGCCGGCAGCGTGAATACCTGGCGGATGCCTCAGCGGTACAGTTTACCCGCTCGGCTGAAGGGATTGGCAATGCCCTGAAAAAAATCGGCGGCGCCGTCCCCGGCTCGGCACTGTTAACCGCTTCCGTTGATGAATACAGCCATGCTTACTTTGCCGAAGGTGTTGAAGGGCTCAGCATGTTTTCGTTTTCCACACACCCGCCGTTAAAGGAACGTATACGGCGTATTGATCCCCGGTGGGACGGTAAATACCTGTTTGAGAAGAGCAAACCGGTTAGCGAAACCGCCGGCAGCCCGTCCGATACAAAGCAGCAGTTAAAGGCCAAGGTTGCTACTGCTATTATGACCGGCGGCGGTTTTGCCATGAACCATGCCATCAACGCGCTGGACAGTATCGGCGATGTCGGTCAGGAAAAAATGGATGCAGCGAAGCTGTGGCGCCAGCAACTACCGGATGATATTCGCAGCCAGGCCGAAAACCCCTACGGTGCCCAGGCGCTGATACTGGCCCTGCTGTTACACGAAGATACTGACATTCAGCAGCAACAGTACCAGGTGCTTGATGAGGTGATCGGTGAACTGCACAGCAATAATGTCCGGCAGTTGCAGCAACAGGTGGCCGAACTGGACCGCGCCCAGACACTGCCGCTGATTGACCTGACGCTGCCAACATTAAGGGAAATGACGGTTGAACAGTACCAGCGTTTTAAACAGTGCCTGCAGGCGCTGATTGCTGCCGACAAAAAAGTGGATCTGCGCGAGTGGATTATTCAGCGCCTGCTGACGCAGCACCTGGATGACCAGTACAAGCTGCGCAAAAAACCGGTGGCAAAATATTTTGTACTGGGTTCGGCAAAAAAATCCAGCGAGCTGATGCTTTCCATGCTGGCTTATATCGAGCATAAAGACAGCGAGCAGGCGAGGCAGGCTTTTAGGGCCGCCACGCGTGCCGTCGGTGCCGGTGCCCTGAAGATGCTGGACAAAGACAGGATTTCGCTGAACAGCCTTAATGCCGCCATGGATGATCTTGAGTTTCTGAAACCGCCGTTAAAGAAACGTTTTCTGCAGGCCTGTGTCAGCTGTATCGCTCACGATGGCAAGGTCACTATCCCCGCCTATGAACTGACCCGGGCAATTGCCAGTTGCCTGGACTGCCCGATGCCGCCGGTACTGGTTAATCAAGCGTAAAACCCTACCGTTACAGAGGCACGGCCTTATATATTATTAATTGTGCCCCGCTCGCAGATAACAGAAAAGCTCTCTCTGTGTGTTTTGTACATCTGTAGTGAGGCCTTTCAGGTTTTTTCTTAAAATCGCCTGCTGTTGTGTAGTCTGGTACAATCTCCTCGTTTTTTATCTCTCTAATTTCCGGGGTGAACCTTGAGTATTAAATCTGATCAATGGATCCGTCGCATGGCCGAGCAGGGCATGATTTCGCCGTTTGAATCGGGGCAGAAACGCCTTGCTGACAATGGTGACCGTATTATTTCCTATGGCACTTCCAGCTATGGTTACGATGTGCGCTGTGCCGATGAATTCAAGATTTTCACCAATATCAACTCAGCCGTGGTTGATCCCAAGGATTTTTCCGAGCACAGCTTTGTCGACTTTAAGGGTGATGTCTGCATTATTCCACCCAACTCTTTCGCCCTGGCGCGTACCGTCGAGCTGTTCAGGATTCCACGCAGTGTTCTGACCATCTGCCTGGGCAAGTCCACCTATGCGCGCTGCGGCATTATCGTCAACGTCACCCCGCTGGAGCCGGAATGGGAAGGCCATGTGACGCTGGAGTTTTCCAATACCACGCCGCTGCCGGCAAAAATCTATGCCAATGAAGGCGTGGCGCAGATGCTGTTCTTTGAATCGGACGAGGTCTGCGAAACCTCCTATGCTGACCGTGGCGGCAAATACCAGGGGCAGAAGGGTGTGACCCTGCCCAAGGCATAACGGTTTCTGGTTTCTGCCGTGAAAATCTTTTTTTCATTGTTTGTCTTGCTGGCCGTGGTGCTGGCGGTTTATCCCTTTCTCGATGAGTCTGAAAATACCCGCACGGTTACCGGCCTGCCGTGGCAGATTGAGCTTTTGCCCGATGGGTCGACACAGGTGTTCGGCCTGAGCATCGGCAAGAGCCGGCTGTCGGATGCGCTGGCGGTTCTCGGTAATGATATGGAGCTGGCGATTATTGCCGCCGCGGATGAGAGCGGTAACCTTGAGATGTATTACGGGCACTACAAGGCAGGCCTGCTTTCCGGCAAGCTGGTGCTGCAGACCAGTGCCAGTGCCGGCAACATAAAGCGCTGGCGCGATAACGCGGTGAAGTCCGAGTATATGGCGACCGGGCTGGCGAAAAAATACATGCTGGCGGATGCCGACCGGGCCGAAATTCTCAACGAGACCATTACCAGTCTTACCTTTATTCCTTCAGTAAACCTGGATGAGGATATTGTTATTGCGCGTTTTGGCGAGCCGGCACAGCGTATCCAGGGTGAGGGCGTCAGCCATTTCCTGTATCCGCAGAAAGGCCTGCATATTGCCCTGCATGAAAATTCAAAAGAAGTATTACAGTATGTGCTGCCGAAAGATTTTCAGCAGCTGGCGCAGCCGCTACAGTAGAACTGTATTACGGTTGCCATCCGGGGGCGGGGGGGTTAAAACAATAAACCGTCATTCGCGTTCTTCGCGAACCAGGTGTTACCTGAAGCTGATTACCGGCCAGCCCCTGTCCTGCGCAACGACCTTTAACTGCTCGTCCGGATCCACCGCAATTGCTGTGCTGACAATCTCCAGTAACGGCAGGTCATTATGCGAGTCGCTGTAGAAGGTGCTGCCTTCAAGATCGTGATGGGTATTTTCCAGCCATTGCTGCAGCCGGGTGATCTTGCCCTGCTGAAAACACGGTGTACCGGCGACTTTCCCCGTATATTTGCCATCGATCATTTCCGGGTCGGTGGCAATCAGGTCATCTACCTGGAAGGCTTCGGCAATCGGCTGTGTCACAAAGCGGTTGGTTGCAGTAATGATTACCGTGATGTCACCCAGGTCACGGTGCTTCCGGATCTGCTTTATGCCTGCCTCGGTCATTACCGGCCGGATGTGTTTTTGCATAAATTCAGTATGCAGTTGCTGCAGCATTTCCGCAGGAAACTGGGTCAACGGTTTTAACGAAAAAGCCAGAAACTCATAGATATCCAGCGTACCTTTTTTATACTCGTCATAAAAATACTGGTTGGCGGCTTCGTAGGTCGTTTTGTCTACCAGGCCTTTTTCTACCAGGAAACACCCCCAGAGAAAGTCGCTGTCATCGGCAAGCAGGGTGTTATCAAGGTCAAAGAGCGCTAAAGCCATGGTATCTGCAGAAATTAGTGGTTAAAAAACGGGCATGTTACTGGCTTATTGTTTCCGGCTCAACGTAAAACCGGCGGATAAGCCTTTCCGGGTATCAGGCGATGTATTAGAAAGCACTAATATCGCGTTGATTTTTCGAGCAAATTTTTTTAGCAAAATATTTTTTTTACTGATTTTAAACTTTTATTATTTCAGCGGTCTGTTATTATCAATGTAACGAAAATTTTACTGGTATGTGATGACTTATTGTATAAAACATACCCAGATGGTATTGACAAGTGATTGATTCTAAAGGTTTTAGAGCAAATGTCGGCATCATCCTGAGTAATTCCGACGGCAAGGTTTTCTGGGCACGTCGAGCCGGGCAGAATAACTGGCAGTTCCCCCAGGGCGGCATTGATAAAGATGAATCGCCGACTGAGGCGATGTATCGTGAATTGCATGAAGAGACAGGATTGTTGCCTGAGCACGTAGAGGTTGTCGGCAAAACAGATGACTGGTTACGTTACCGTATTCCGGATCACCTGTTGCGCCGCCGGTCCAAACCGCTGTGCATTGGCCAGAAGCAGATATGGTTCTTTTTGCGCCTGGTTGGTTGCGAAAGTGATTTTGACCTGCGTTGCAGTGACAAGCCCGAATTTGACCGCTGGCGCTGGGTGGATTACTGGGCACCGGTGGATGAGATCGTCTCGTTCAAGCGCAAGGTATACAGGCAGGCCTTGCGTGAGCTGGAAAGGTTCGTATAGAAGCATTCGTTATTCGTGGTTCATTATTCGTCGTTCGCAAAAACGAATAACGAGCCGCGAACTACGAACAACGTTCTTCAATAAGGCTGCAGCTCGACCAGCAGCACCACCGCAACCAGGATAAACACCGGCAGTTCATTAAACCAGCGGTACCAGACGTGGCTGTGCCGGTTCCTGTCATTCTTGAAGTCCTTGAGCAGTTTCCCGCAATACAGGTGGTAGACCACCAGCAGGCTGACCAGTGCCAGCTTGGCCTGCAGCCAGAAAACGCCCAGCATGCCGTAGCCCAGGAAGTGAATCAACCAGAAACCAAGCAAGATGGTGATGATAGCGCCGGGAGCGGCAATGCCGTAATACAGCTTGCGCTCCATGATCTTAAAGCGCTGATTGCTGGCCTCGTCTTCGGCAGCAGCATGATAGACATACAGCCTCGGCAGGTAGAAAAGTGCGGCAAACCAGGTCACCATAAAAATTATATGGAAAGCTTTAACCCATAACATAAGAAGTCCGTCTAAAATATTAATTTGGCAGATAATTTACGTTAAATTGACTATTATTATCTGAATCAATGCATATTAACGTGCTTTAAATAAAACCAGAAATATAAATGAAAAATAATTTGATTACAGGGGATTACAGATGTTAGCGGTAGGGGTTGTCGGCGGAACCGGTTATACCGGTGTTGAATTATTGCGTTTGCTGGTGACACATCCGCAGGTGGCGCTGAAGTGCGTGACCTCACGCTCGGAATCGGGCAGCCGGGTGGCGGATTTATTCCCGAATTTACGGGGTTTTACCGATATCTGCTTTTCCGAACCGCAGGTTGAAATCCTGGCACAGTGTGACCTGGTGTTTTTTGCCACGCCCAACGGTACTGCCATGAAAATGGTGCCTGAACTGATTGAACAAAAGGTGCGGGTGATTGACCTGGCGGCGGATTTCCGCCTGCAGGACAGCGCCGTGTGGAAGCAGTGGTATGGTATGGATCATGCCTGTGAAAACGTGCTGGCAGAGGCGGTTTACGGCCTGCCGGAAATCAACCGGGCTGCCATTAAAAACGCAACCGTGGTGGCTAATCCGGGTTGTTACCCGACCGCGGTGACC
>JAJRTD010000053.1 GCA_024278435.1 Gammaproteobacteria bacterium
CTGTACGCGAATTGGAACGTACAGACACATTCATGCCGATGAATCCGGCAAGGCCGGAGAAGATCGCGCCGATGGCAAAGCCGATGGCGGTGGTTGCATTTAATGCAAACATAATGACGAAAAATACAACAACACCAACGACACCGATGGCGGTGTACTGACGTTTCAGGTAAGCAGAGGCGCCTTCCTGAATCGCCTGTTGTATGCGTACCATTTCGTCGTTGCCCATTGGCTTCGATAGTACGCTGAATATGGAGTATACCCCGTAACCTATACCCAACAGGGCGCAGGCGAGGGCGATCATTACTTCAGTTGACATGTTTTAGGTCTCCCAAAAAAGTTTAAAGTTAAGAATAAATGCAAAAAAACAGAAGCCCTGAAAGATCAGGGCTTCTGCAAGAGGATATTAACTGTCTAAAGCGCTGAAGATAGCATCCCGGATGTCTTCAACACTACCGACACCGGCAATTTTATGATATGCCGGCGCATTCGCGTCCCCGCTTGCGGCCCACTCGGAGTAATATACGATAAGTGGCTCGGTTTGTTCATGATATACATCAAGTCTTTTCTTAACAGTCTCTTCTGTATCATCATCACGCTGGATCAGGTCTTCACCGGTTTCATCGTCTTTACCGGCAACTTTAGGCGGATTGAATTCGATGTGGTAGGTACGGCCTGACGGCAGGTGGACACGGCGTCCGGACATGCGTTTGATGATTTCACTGTCATCAACGTCAATTTCAATGACAGCATCGATGTCAACACCCTGTTCTTTCAGGGCATCCGCCTGTGCCAGGGTGCGCGGGAAACCGTCAAACAGAAAACCGTTTTTACAGTCATCTTCAGCAATACGGTCTTTTACCAGGCCGAGAATGATCTCGTCGGTTACCAGGCCGCCGGCGTCCATGACTTTCTTGGCTTCCAGCCCCATCGGGGTACCGGCTTTAACCGCAGCACGCAACATGTCACCGGTTGAAATCTGGGGGATATTGTATTTTTTTGTAATGAATCCAGCTTGTGTGCCTTTACCGGCACCTGGACCACCTAACAGGATTAATTTCATATTTCTTCTCTTTTATTTTATCTACACAATAAAAAATGCCTGTTTGAACAGTACAAACAGGCATTGATTTTCAGCTCTTGAACGCACTCTCGAATTTAGTGCCGGGTTTGATTTCCCACTGCTGTTCAAGCTTGAACTCCCGGATCAGCTCATCGACTGTCTGCTGGCCGAAGTCACGCATGACTTCACCCAGTACCATGCGGCAGGCGTTGCGGTTATAGCCGCTACCAAGACCTGCATGCATGGCAATCAGTTCACGGGCTTTTTCCAGAGTCATAGCCTCAGTCCTTTAATAGCGTGTTACTTCATTTTGAAGTCAGGGCATTTTTTAGCGACCATGACTTTTTTCAGCTGCACATATTTCGGTAAACCGTTTTTATTGTATGCAGGGTAGTCTTCACCACGGATCAGTGGTTCCAGGTAATCACGGCATTTCTTGGTGATGCCGAAGCCGTCTTTGGAAATAAAGCTCTTGGGCATCATTTTCTCAACGTTGGCAACGCGTTTCAGTGGAGCCATTTCAATTTTCCAGCGGTAAGGCTTGTTGCTAGTGCGTTTGATTGCCGGCATAACAGAGTTATGGCCTTTAATGGCGTATTCAACAGCGGCTTTACCGGTAGCATAAGCCTGTTCGACGTCAGACTTGGAAGCGATGTGACGTGCAGCACGTTGCAGGTAATCAGCAACCGCCCAGTGGTATTTGTGGCCAAGGTTTTTCTGGATCATTTCAGCAACAACCGGTGCCGCACCACCTAACTGGCTGTGACCGAATGCGTCTTTCAGGCCGGTTTCAGCAAGGAACTTGCCGTTGGGCCATGCAACACCTTCAGAAACCACAACAGAACAGTAACCGAACTGTTTTACCTTGTCGTTTACAGCTTTAAGGAATTTTTTCTGGTTGAATTTCACTTCAGGGAACAAGACAACAATCGGAATTTCGTGATCGTCGGTGGAAGCCATGGCGCCTGCAGCAGCAATCCAGCCGGCGTGGCGGCCCATTACTTCCAGTACGAATACCTTGGTTGATGTTTTGCACATGGAAGCGACGTCATAACTTGCTTCCATGGTAGAAATGGCAATGTACTTGGCAACCGAACCGAAACCAGGGCAGTTGTCAGTGATTGGCAGATCGTTATCAACGGTTTTTGGAACGTGCACTGCAGTGATCGGGTACCCCATTTTCTTGCCGATCTGGGAAACTTTCAGGCAGGTATCAGCAGAGTCGCCGCCGCCATTGTAGAAGAAGTAACCGATGTTATGGGCCTTGAATACTTCGATCAGGCGTTCGTATTCAGCGCGGTTATCTTCCAGGCTTTTTAATTTGAAACGGCATGAACCGAAAGCACCGGAAGGTGTGCCACGAAGACCGGCAATGGTAGCCTTGGTTTCTTTATTGGTATCGATTAACTCTTCTGTTAAGGCACCGATAATACCGTTGTTACCGGCATATACTTTTCCAATTTTGTCTTTGTGTTTGCGTGCGGTTTCAATTACACCAGCAGCCGATGCATTGATAACGGCGGTTACGCCACCAGACTGTGCGTAAAATGCGTTCATTTTGCTCATAATAATCCTCGGATGTTCTATTGATTTTTAATAATTACTCACCACAGAGACACAGAGTGCACAGAGGGAAAACATTTATCATTTGCGCAAAGCGCAAACAATAAAAAACCTCTGTGATCTCTGTGTCTCTGTGGCTGACATTTTTTAGCTTTTTTCTTCTCTTAGATCCGCTTCTTTATCGGCATGAACCTGTAACAGGGTGGTAACACAATCAGCGATATCGTCAAACTCTGATTTACCGGTGCCGTATTGCTGGAAGCCCTTGTAATAAAACTGGCTGCGATAAGCCCGCTCGCCGGTTTTAATAATTATAAAACTGGTTTCACCGACCTGCCAGAACAGCGCGGGGCAGGTGGTGAGTTCCCTGTCGTGAGGGAACATCTTAATTTCAACATCAGCGGGTTGCAGCTCAATATCCTGGCCGGGCCAGCGTTCTTTCAGGGTGCTGCTGATGGCCCATTGTTCAGTATCAGTAATATCTTTAATCATTGACATCTAAAAGGCTGAGTCCGAAATATTTTATGGAGGCCGAGATTACCTTAAATTGAGACAAATTTCAGCTCAAACAGGCCATAAACAGGCGTTAATATCCCGAAATAGCAGGTATTAATGCAAAGCATTCATGTTTTCAACGCCGTGTTTCATCTCATCGGCGGTTGCATCGCGTACTTCCCGGACCGTGATGTTGTAGGTAATGGTTTTGCCGGCGAACGGGTGGTTGCCGTCAACCGTCAACTTGCCGTCCTCGATTTTGGTGACGCGGAAGATCTTGCTTTCGCCCTGATCGTTCTGGAATTCAACTTCTGCACCGATGGAGTGGAACTGTGGCGGCACGTTGCTGATATCGTCGGAAAAGGTCAGTTCCGGCTGGTGAGGGCCGAAACCTTCTTCCGGCGGCAGAGTAACCTGTACCATATCACCTTCTTTATGGCCTTCCAGCGCGGTTTCGATTTTTTCGATGACCTGGCTGCGCACGCCCTGAATATAGTGAATCGGCATATCGATGCGCTCCAGGATATTGTCATCCTCATCGGTAATGGTGTAGGTAAGGGCGACAAACTTGTTTTTGGTGATTTTTTCAGCCATGGATATTCTGGGTGGTTTCAAATAAAGCGCGTATTTTACACGCTTGCAGCCCAGTTTACAGGGCGTATATTTAATGATTAAAGCGTATCGTCTGCGAAGCGCACAAAAGACGTGAAAAAAAGCCAGAAAGCCCTGTGGTTTCTAACTCCTGCATTTTTTGCGGATTTAAAATGGTTTTTAAGCGGTATAATAGGAGCAACTCTAACCCTTAATCAACAGGTTGATCTTTATGGAATCCAGTGGTTGCTCGGCGAGTGAGCCGTTTGCATTGCGGGTATTAGGCGACAGCATGTTGCCGGAATTTGCCGAGGGTGCGATTATTATTATCGACCCGGAAGCGAAGATTTATGACGGCTGCTACGTGATGGCCGAATACGAGAATGAGTATATCTTCCGCCAGCTACGCATCGTTGATAAAAAACTTTATCTGCAGCCACTGAATGACCTGTACGACACGGTTGAGCTCAGCAGCATTGAGCTGATACAGGGTGTGATCACCCAGCAGGCGGGGAAACGGCGCAAGGACCACAAGCACTACGGTGACAACAGTGAAAA
>JAJRTD010000054.1 GCA_024278435.1 Gammaproteobacteria bacterium
AATATTATTTACGGGCTGATTTAATATCAGCGGGTTGAATGGTGTCACCGGTGTCGTTACCCCAGGCATTACGCTCATAGGTTATAACAGCAGCGATCTCTAGATCATTTAACTGGGCGCCCCAGGCGGACATAGCGGTGCTGGCCTTACCGTTAAGCACGATATTGATGTGGTCAGCGATCTTGCCGGTAGCGATTTTGCTTCCTGCCAGTGCGGGGAACACTCCCTTTACACCGCTGCCGTTAACCTGGTGGCAGCCGGAACAGTTGGTGTTGTAAATGGTTTCGCCGCGGCTGAACAGCTCGTCTTTTGTCCAGGTCTTGTCGGCAGAGGCTTCGGCCTGTGCCGCCTGGGCAACCATCAGCTTCTCGGATTTCCAGGTTTCGAATTTTTCCGTGCTGACGGCTTCGACCACAATTGGCATAAAGGCGTGGCCGGTGCCGCAGATTTCTGCACACTGGCCGCGGTAGGTGCCCTCTTTTTCGATATTGGTCCAGGTTTCATTGATGTAACCGGGAATGGAATCTTTTTTGTAGACAATCTCCGGTACCCACCAGGCATGTAATACATCGCTGGCGGTATGCAGGAAACGGATACGGCGGTTGGTCGGTAATACCAGCGGGTTGTCAACGGCGCGCAGGTAGTTGTCCCCGGCCTTCTCTTTCGGCAGCATATTGCTGACCACGCGGATGCCATCATCCATGTATTCATAGGTCCATTTCCACTGCGAGCCGATCACCTTGACCGTCAGGTCGGCTTTCTGTGAATAGTCCTCAACCTGTTTCAGGGCATCGGTGGCGGATCCGGCGATGGTTAAATCGATGCCCAGTACAATGACCGGAACCAGCAGCCATGACCAGACACCGAATTTGCTTTTATGGAAATTCTGGTCGGCCTCATAGCCTTTCGATTTTCTGAAAGTCAGGATGGCATAAGCCACAATGCCAATAACAATAATCATTATGATTGTTGCAATCTTGGTCGTCAGCATATGCAGGTCATACATTTGCTGAGGCAGTGGTGCGACGGGTTCCGGGAAGTTTAATGCGTAATCTGCGAAGGCAGAGCCGGCAAATAATGTCAGCATCATGGATGCTGCTATTGCCATAATCATTTTTGACTTAGACATGCTCTAAATCATCTCCTCTTTTTGGTAAGTGGCAACGAAAATCTACCGTACTCTCTTTTATATGGAGTTTTGGTATTCCGGGCATTCCATAATGGAAGCCTGCTAAAGCGTAAACATAAGCCTGTTTTTACAAGGAAACAGACCGGTTTTTGACCTGGCTCATATATTTTCTATACAAGCTGTGCTAGTCATTTGCCCAGCTGAAGGAATCCTACCCTATGCTCTGTTTTGCTGCAATCGCATTTATATGTTTTTTTTAATGATATTTTATAAATTTAATTATTTATCGTCGTTTTTATAACAAAAGAAGGCGCGTTTTCGCCCGGGAAAGAACTTTATATACAGCAATGCTGGTAATTGTGATTTCGATATGGCTATATATTGCGCTGCTGAAATAATCCGGGGTAAAAAAATGCAAAAAAACAACGCAAATACGCTTTTATTGATTGCATCTGCAGTGATCGCGTTAAGCGCCGGGGTCTGGTTCGGACTGGATAACCGGCAGCCAGTGCCTGTTATAGAAATTCAGGGCGTTATTCTTCCGCAGGCTAGAGTCATCGATGAATTTACATTAATTGATAATAAAAAAGCTCCGTTTACCCTGCAAAACCTTAAAAACAACTGGTCATTACTGTTTTTTGGCTACACCCACTGCCCGGATGTCTGCCCGACGACGCTAGCGACCCTGAAACGGGTACAGCGCCTGCTGCAGGAGCAGAAGGTAACGCCACCGCAGATAGTCTTTGTGTCGATTGATCCGCAGCGCGATACGCCGGAAATACTGGATGAATATATGGCTTACTTCAGTGATGACTTTATCGGTGTCACCGGTGAGCTGAGCGAACTGGAAAAACTCACCGGCAGCCTGGGCGTTTATTTCAGAAAGGCGGCCGGCGCCAGCGGTGATATCAATGCAGATGATTATGCAATGGACCATACCGCGTCTTTTATCGTGGTTAATCCGGAGGGGAAAGTAGCGGCGTTTCTAACCGCGCCGCATGATGCGAAAACCGTT
This sequence comes from Gammaproteobacteria bacterium, assembly GCA_024278435.1. GTDB lineage: Bacteria > Pseudomonadota > Gammaproteobacteria > SZUA-229 > SZUA-229. Next base: position 2,145 of record JAJRTD010000054.1, read on the forward strand.
ATTCGCGATCTGCGAACGATCGTTAGTCGTGAAAAGCAAGGTTAAAAAATTTCACCACAGAGGCGCAGAGGACACAGAGAAAAACTTTTTATTGTTAACGGCGCAGCAGGCGCTGTTAACAAAATAAAACTCTGTGTCCTCTGTGCCTCTGTGGTGAATTACTTTTCTACGGGTTATCGTCAACCAGTTCTTCCTTGGCAACGACCAGGAAGTCCTGTTTGTGGATTTTCATTATCATCAGCGTGCTGCTGGCGATATAAATTGACGAATAGGTACCGATGACCACGCCGATGAGCAGGGCCAGGGCAAAGCCGTGAATGATCTCGCCACCGAGAAAGAACAGTGCCAGCAACACCAGCAAGGTGGTTAATGAGGTAACCAGGGTGCGTGACAGGGTCTGGTTGATGGAAAGGTTTAATATGTCTTCGGCCGTGGTTTTGCGCACACTCCTGAAGGTTTCACGGATACGGTCAAGGACCACCACGGTGTCATTCAGTGAGTAACCGATCACCGCCAGAATCGCTGCCAGTACGGTGAGGTCAAATTCAATCTGCATTAATGAAAACGCGCCGACCGTAATGATAACGTCGTGGATCAGGGCCAGGATAGCGCCGACGGCCGATTTCAGCTGGAAGCGCAGGCTGATATAGATAAGAATGCCACCCAGCGCAACCAGCAGGGCTATACCGCCTTCATCACGCAGCTCCTCGCCTACCTGCGGGCCGACAAACTCAACGCGACGCATATTCACTTCCTGGTGTGAGGAGTTTTTCAGCACATCCAGGACACTGTCGCTAATACTGGCCTTGTTAATGTCTGCACGTGGCGCAATGCGTACGATGATGTCTTTTGATGAGCCGAAATTCTGTACCTGGGCATCCTTGAAATCGGCCGCGGCCAGGGCGTCCCTGATCTGATCAAGGTTTACGTCACTCTGGAAGCCGGCTTCAATCAGGTAGCCGCCGGTAAAGTCGATGCCCAGGTTCAGGCCGCGGGTTACCAGGCTGCCAATGGATATAATGATTAATATCAGGGAAAAAGCCATGGCGACTTTTCTTTTGTTCATGAAGTTAATCATTGCTTTATTTGTTGTCAGTGTATGTGACATGTTAGTTACCTGGTGTCTGTGCTCGTTTTATATATTCGTTTAAATGGATAATTTTTTAATTTCTTTATTACCGTATAACAGGTTGATGATTGCGCGGGTGCCGACAATCGCGGTAAACATGGATGTCAGAATACCGATGCTTAAGGTAATGGCAAAACCCTTAACCGGGCCAGTGCCCAGGGTGAACAGCACAATCGCTGCCAGCAGCGTGGTTACATTGGCGTCGGTAATGGTGCTGAATGCCTTTTCGTAACCGGCGTGAATACTGGCCTGCGGCGAGTTGCCGTTCCTGATTTCTTCGCGGATACGTTCAAAGATAAGCACGTTGGCGTCGACCGCCATACCAACGGTCAGCACGATACCGGCAATACCCGGCAGCGTCAGGGTGGCCTGCAGTAACGACAGCACGGCAACGATAATGATCAGGTTGGCGGTCAGGGCGATATTGGCAATGATGCCAAAGCCCTTGTAGTACACTGCCATAAATACCAGTACCAGGCAGAAGCCGATCAGCACGGACATAAAGCCTTTTTCAATATTGTCTTTACCCAGGCTCGGGCCGACGGTGCGTTCCTCGATAATTTCAACCGGAGCGCGTAATGAGCCGGCACGCAGTAACAATGCAAGGTCACGTGCTTCCATGGATTCGAGGCCGGTGATCTGGAAACGGTTGCTGAACTGGCCGCGAATGGTGGCCACGTTAATCACTTCCTTGGTGGTGGTGCGGTGCTTGGTTACCTTGTCCCCGACTTTTACGGTTTCAACCTTGTTTTCAATGAAAACCACGGCCATGGGTTTGCCGATATTGTCACGCGTGGTCTCCCCCATCTTCTTGGCGCCCTTGCCATTGAGGCGGACGTTTACCGCCGGGGTGCCGCTCTGGCTGTCGATGGTAGAGGCAGCATCGGTGATCTGGTCGCCGGTAACGATAACGCGGCGGTTTAACAGTACCGGGCTGCCGTCACGTTCGTGGTAGAGAATGGCGTTAAGCGGCATACGGCCGCTTTCTTCTGCTTCCAGCCAGTCGGCGCGAGTGCCTTCGGTGAGCCTGAATTCCAGGGTCGCGGTGGCGCCCAGGATCTTTTTCGCACCGGCGGTGTCCTGGATGCCGGGCAGCTGTACCACGATACGGTTATCACCCTGCTGCTGGATAACCGGCTCGGCTACACCGAGTTCATTGACCCGGTTGCGCAGGGTGATCACGTTCTGCTGCAGGGCGGATTTCTTTTCGTTGCGGACAGCCATCTCGGTAAGTTTTGCGTTAATGGTCAGGTTGTCTTCGTCGTCGGTAAATTCCAGGTCACGGAACTGGCGCGGTAATTTTTCCGCCGCTTTCTGCATGTTTTCCAGCTTGCGGAAACTGATGTGCAGGCCCTTGTCATCACGGCGCACACCGCGGTAACGGATTTTTTCATCGCGTAAATAACTGCGGATGTCGGATAATAAACTCTCTTCCAGGCGTTTAATGGCGGCAACCATGTCTACTTCCATCAGGAAGTGCACGCCGCCACGCAGGTCGAGGCCGAGGTACATCGGTGCCGCATTCAGTGCCCGCAACCAGTCCGGTGTGGCCGGGGCCAGGTTAAGCGCCACCAGGTATTGCTTGCCCAGTGCCTCTTTCAGGGCGCCGGCGGCAACCAGCTGGGTTTCCGTGTCGTTAAAGCGCACCAGTAAATGGCGCTCAACAACGGCAATGGATTTGTAGCTGATCTGTTTCGCGCTCAGCACCTGTTCGATGGCGAGCTTGTCTTCGTCAAGCAGGGACTTTGTGCGGTGACTGACCTGCACGGCCGGATCTTCGCCATACAGGTTCGGTAAGGCATAGATGGTGGAAAAAAACAGTACTGCAACAAGCAGGATATATTTCCAGAGTGGATATTGGCTCAGCATGGCTGAGTGTTCCCGGGTTTTATATGGTTAAGGGCTTTTCTGTATGCAGAAAATTTATTGTTTTAATTTAACGCAGTTATATAGCACAGCAACGGCTGTTTTTTATTTCAGATCCTTGATGGTGCCTTTGGGCATGATGGTCTGTACCGCGTTTTTCTGTATGGTCAATGAAACATCTTTGGCGATTTCCAGGGTGATGAAGTCATCACTGACATCAACGATTTTGCCCAGGATGCCGCCGGTGGTGATGATCTCTTCACCTTTCTGTAAATCGGCAACCATCTGGCGGTGTTCTTTCTGACGTTTGCTTTGCGGACGGATCAGGAAGAAATAAAATAATACCACCAGGCCAATCGGCAGAATCAGTGATGCCAGTGGATCGCCCTGTGTTGCGCCTGCAGCGCCTGCTTCAGCCATTGCATCAGATATAAAGAAACTCATTATTACCTCGTTTATTCTAGTTTGAGCGTCCTGTCGTTTGCTCAGCACGCTTTTTATAATCGCGCGGTATTATGCCACAGATATGCGCCATATCCTGAATTTTCGTATCAAAGTGGAGGATTCCGGCTTTTTCTTTAAGTTTTGTTTAAGAGACAGGTGTTTTTTGCTGTCGATAAGCAGTTGGGTGGCTTCTGATGGCAAAAGCTTTTTTCCGCGAAAAACGCTTTTGTTTTTATCAGGGATTACCCGGTAGAGCCCGCCTGCTCCATGGCGCTGTAAAAAGCGCTGCAAAATTCATCAAAACGGTCATTTTCAATGGCGCTTCGGATATCGCGCATCAGCTGCTGGTAGTAATACAGGTTGTGAATGGTAGTCAGTCGCGAACCCAGAATTTCACCGCATTTATCCAGGTGGCGGATATAAGCGCGTGAATAGTGCCGGCAGGTGTAGCAGCCGCAATTTTCGTCCAGCGGCCGGGTATCATCCTGGTAGCGGCTGTTGCGGATTTTTAAAATGCCCTTCGAGGTGTAGATAAAGCCGGTGCGCGCATGGCGGGTGGGAATAACGCAGTCGAACATATCAATGCCGCGTTTTACCGACTCGATAATGTCCTGTGGGCGGCCGACACCCATCAGGTAGCGCGGCTTGCTGGCCGGTAATGCCGGCACTGTGTAATCCAGCACCTGGTTGCGTTCCTCCATGGGTTCACCGACCGATAAACCGCCAACGGCGTAGCCGTCAAAATCATGTGCCACCAGTCCGCTGGCCGATTCAAGGCGCAGGTCTTCGTACATGCCGCCCTGAACGATACCGAACAGTGCGGACGGGTTGCCCTGGTGAGCGGTTTTGCAGCGTTCGGCCCAGCGTAGTGACAATTGCATGGATTCCATGGCCTGCTTTTCGGTGGCCGGATACGGCGTACATTCATCAAAGATCATGACAATGTCGGAACCCAGTTCACGCTGTACCTGCATGGAATATTCCGGTGTCAGTTCCACCTTGCGGCCGTCCACCGGTGAATTAAACACCACACCCTGCTCACTGATCTTGCGCATCTTGGCCAGGCTGTAAACCTGGAAGCCGCCGGAGTCCGTCAGTATGGGTTTATCCCAGTGCATAAAGTCATGCAGGTCGCCGTGTTTGCGAATGATTTCCGTGCCCGGGCGCAGCATCAGGTGAAAGGTATTGCCGAGGATGATCTCGGCGCCAATCTCCTTCAGCTCTCCCGGGGTCATCGCCTTGACGGTGCCGTAGGTGCCAACCGGCATAAACGCCGGCGTCTCGATGGTGCCGCGATCAAAGCTCAACTGTCCGCGCCGCGCACCACTGTTTTCATTTAATAATTTAAATAACATCAATAATATATACTTTTTCACTGCTGTTCCGTTAACTACTTCTATTTCAGCATGATATCCAGCAATAGATGATTGTGCTGGTTACTGAAACCACCGGCACATATATTCTTGTCGTCCTGAACGAAGCAGAGCGTAGTTGAAGGAT
>JAJRTD010000055.1 GCA_024278435.1 Gammaproteobacteria bacterium
AACAGCTTGTGCAATCGCGCCAGGGCAACCGGGTATGGCTTCACCGACAGTATGGCCATGGAAAACGGGCCACGATTTTTGCCATGGTTCAGGTTGATATGCGCGATACGATGAATATCCTCCTTGGTAATCGCCTCGGTATCCGCCTCCAGCGCATCGAATAACTGGCTGAATCCCGGCTTGATCAGGTCGCCAAAATTCTTAATCATCCAGTAGGCACTGTCGATTAACTCCTTGGCAGTCACCCTGCCACTGCACCGTGTGATAACCAGCAGGCCATCATTGTATATTTCTCTCTCAATCATTCCTTTTTCAACCCCTGTTACAAACCGGCCGGTCAGCAATTTTTGAAATCATAAAAGTTAATGTCGGCCAGGTGTGAAGGCACCACATGGGACAGGCTGCGCATAATCAGTTCAGTGCGCCCCGGGGATTCCTGCTCCCATTGTGCCAGCATTTTTTTGACTTTCTTGCGCTGCATGTTCTCCTGGGATCCACAGAGGTTACAGGGAATTATCGGGTAATCTTTAACTGTTACATAGCGCTCAATGTCACTTTCACGGCATAAGGCCAGCGGCCGGATAACGACGTTACGGCCGTCATCACTGCGCAGCTTCGGCGGCATGGCCTTTAGCTGGCCATTAAAAAACATGTTGAGGAAAAAGGTTTCAACAATGTCGTCCTGGTGATGCCCCAGTGCTATTTTACCGGCACCGATTTTTCCGGCAAATGAATACAGAATACCGCGGCGCAAACGCGAGCATAAACCACAGGTGGTTTTCCCATCCGCTATCTTGTCCCTGACGATACTGTAGGTATCCTGCTCGAGAATATGATATTCGATACCGAGCTTGTCCAGATAGGCCGGCAATATATGTTCCGGGAACCCCGGCTGCTTCTGGTCCAGGTTCACCGCCACCAGTTCAAACGATATCGGCGCTTTTCTCTGCAGCGCCATTAACATTTCCAGCATGGTGTAACTGTCCTTTCCACCGGAAAGGCAGACCATGATTTTTTCACCATCTTCAATCATGTTGTAACGCAGGATGGCTTCGCCGGTATTATGCTTGAGTCGCTTGAACAGGCGCTGCTCGGATGCCTGGCTGAGCATTGGCGCTATTGAAACAGATGTCTTATTCATAAACGGATGCCTCGCCTTCGGGCCGCGTCTGAAAATAACGCAGGGTCCACAAATACTGCAGCGGACACTGATCGATTGCCTGCTCGATTGCCCGGTTCATATTAGCCGCATCACGCTCATCATCACCGCTGGGCATATCCTGTATTGCCGGCAGCAATTTTATTGAATAACGTTTCTGCTCCGGCTCATAACAACTGACACAAGGCAGCACGACCGCATTACAGGACTTCGCCAGCCTGCCAAGAACCGGCAGCGTTGCCTTCGGCACGCCATAGAACGGGACGAAAATAGAATTTTTCTCGCCCAGATCCTCATCCGCCAGGTAAACCAGTATTTTTCCGGCGCGCACTTCACGTATCAGCGGCCTGAGCCCGTCTTCACGGGTAAACAGCTTGCCCCCATGACGGCTGCTGAACCGCATTCGCGCATTGGCCATCACCCAGTCGATTACCGGGTTACGTATCTTTTTATAAGGTGCCACCGTGTTGTAATCCAGCGTTATTGCCGGCCCGGCGAAATCAAGTCCGACGCTATGCACCAGCAGGATAATAATATTTTTCCCCTGGCTGCGATGCACCTCAATCTGCTCAAACCCGGTTTTAACTATTTTCTTTCTGACTATAAAGGATGGCCGCCACCACAGAATATAGTAATGCAGCACACTGCGGAACTGTGCCTGAAAATGCCTGAACGTCATCTGCTCGATTTCATCCCCGGTTTTTTCGGGAAAGCACAAAGCCAGATTTGTGGCGGCAATATTAAAACGTTTTCTGTTTTTACTGGCCGCAAAATTACCCAGCCGGCATCCCAGGCGGTCTATCAGCGACATGGGTAACAGGGTGACAATAAAAAACAGGGCCAGTCCCGCCCAGGTCAACCAGTTACGCGGATGCAACAATGAAAACCGGAAACGATAACGATCCTTGTTGGACTCGACTGCGGCCATCCTTACCTGCGCCAGAAAGCCGGCATAAACAGAACCAGCAGGGTAAATATTTCAAGCCGTCCCAGCAACATGGCAAAACACAGAACCATCAGGTTAAAGTCAGACAGGCTGGCGTAATTCTGCGTTACATCGCCAAGGCCGGGACCCAGATTATTGAGCGTGGCCGCTACTGCGGAGAAGGCCGTCACCTGATCCAGGCCGGTAAACATCAGCGTCAGCATCATAATGGTAAACAGTGCGATATAGGCCGCAAAGAAACCCCATACCGCATTCATCACCGAGTTTTTTACCGGCTGCCTGCCGATTTTCACCGTCACCTGCGCATTGGGATGAATCAGGCGCATGATTTCCCGCTGCCCCTGCTTGATCAACATGAGAATCCGAATCACTTTAATGCCACCACCGGTTGAACCGGCACAACCGCCAACAAAACTGGAGAAGATAAGCAGCACCGGGATAAAAACCGGCCAGGTGGAATAGTCCGTCGTTACGAAACCCGAGGTGGTGGTAATGGACACTGTCTGGAACACGGCCTCGCGGAAAGCCAGGGGGAAATCATGAAGTATCGACTGGGTATACAGAACATAGGTCGATAATAAAAACACCACCGACAGCATGGCCGCGTAAAACCGGAATTCTGAATCACGCAAATACGGCATTAAACTTTTAGAGCGCACCACGGAAAAGTGCAACGCGAAATTTATTCCGCCAAGCAACATAAAGACAATAGC
>JAJRTD010000008.1 GCA_024278435.1 Gammaproteobacteria bacterium
CACCCGAAAGTGTTGACGCATATCTGTTTTTTTATTGATATAGCGAAACCTTCAGGCGGTCATCCTGAATGTGACGCTGAAAGCAGACACTGCCACCTGAGCGAACGCGGTGAAGCTGAAGACAGACACTGCCATCCTGAGCGTAACGCGGTGAAGCTGAAGACAGACACTGTCATCCTGAGCGTAACGCGGTGAAGCTGAAGACCAGACACTGTCATCCTGAGCGTAACGCAGTGAAGCCGAAGGATCTTGCCGTTACAGAGACCGAGGCGGCATAAGATCCTTCGGCTACGCTCAGGATGACACAAAAACACTGCCCGGCACTCAGTTTTATGAGGCCGGCTAGAAGAAAAAATATAATTCGGAGAAATGGCCGAGCGGCTGGTTAAATTGCCTGGAGCAATTTAATATGTTTGCGTATTTTGCAAACACCCGCAGGGCGCAGGACAGACTAAATTCGATTGAATCGAATTTGAACGCACATAGTGCGGCCCGAAGGGTGAAATACAGGAAGTATTTCATAACCCCGGAGTAACGCGATCCCCGTCAGGTGTGCGCCTGACTCATAGTTAGCCGGGTAGCGTTATCAAGTAGACAATTAAGTAATTTCGGAGAAATGGCCGAGCGGCTGAAGGCGCTCCCCTGCTAAGGGAGTATGGGGTTTATAGCTCCATCGAGGGTTCGAATCCCTCTTTCTCCGCCATATACATTGACGTAGCCGCAATAAACCTAGATAATTGCGCCTCAAAAATTATGCGCCTGTAGCTCAGCTGGATAGAGTACTCGGCTACGAACCGAGCGGTCAGAGGTTCGAATCCTCTCAGGCGCGCCATACAATAAAAAAGCCCCACCTGTATTAGCAGGTAGGGCTTTTTTATGTACCCGGTTCTGGCATGAGTTACTCAAGCCTGTTTCAAAAAAACTTCAGCAAATGTCAAATGTAATGGCGCACCTTGACCCTGGACTTAAAGCTGGCTCTGCAACCAGCTCTTCGCTGCGTCCAGCGCCGCCGGTATCGCCTCAGGCTTTGAACCACCCGCCTGCGCCATATCAGGGCGGCCACCGCCTTTGCCACCGACTTCTGCGGCAGCCACATTCACCAGCTCGCCAGCCTTGATGGTTTTGGTCAGGTCTTTGGTAACGCCGGCGATCAGTTTCACCTTGCCACCCTCCTCACTGGCCAACACAATGGCAGCACTGCCCAGCTTGTTCTTTAGCTGATCTAGAGTGTCGCGCAAGGTATTGCTGTCGGCGCCGTCCAGTTTGGCGGTGAGGATTTTTACGCCGCCGATATCTTCGGCCTGTGAAGATAAATCACTGCCCGCCTGCGAGGCCATCTTGCCTTTTATCTGCGCCAGCTGTTTTTCCTGCTCTTTCAGTTTCTGCATTAACAACTGCACCTTGTCGGTGACTTCTTCGCGGCTGCTTTTCAGTAATTTTGCCACGGTATCCAGCTGCTGTTCTTTTTCTTCCACCCAGTTTACTGCGGCTTCACCGGTTACCGCTTCGATACGGCGCACGCCGGATGCAATACCGCTCTCTGCAACGATTTTAAAGAAACCGATATCACCGACGCGGTTGACATGGATACCGCCGCATAACTCGGTAGAGAAATGTTCATCACCCATGCTGACTACACGCACCACGTCATCGTATTTCTCACCGAACAACGCCATGGCACCGGAGGCTTTGGCGGCTTCCAGGTCCATTTCTTCGGCACGGGCAGCGCTGTTGCCGCGGATCTGGGCATTAACAATGCGCTCGATTTCTCTGAGCTGTTCGGGTTTTACCGGTTCGAAATGGGCAAAGTCAAAACGCAGGCGCTCGGCATCCACCAGCGAACCTTTCTGTGAAACATGCTCACCCAGCACCTGGCGCAGGGCCGCGTGCATCAGGTGGGTGGCAGAATGGTTACGGCTGATGGCCCGGCGGTTTTCTGCATCGACTTCCGCGCTGAGCTCATCGCCCTTGTTAATTGTGCCGGACTGCAGCTCGCCGATATGCAATACACTGCTGCCCTGCTTCTGGGTATCCTGGACAACAAATGCCGCATTGTCTGAGCGCAGCACACCGGTATCTCCGACCTGGCCGCCGGACTCACCGTAGAACGGGGTTTCATCAAGAACCACGATACCCAGCTGGCCTGCAGACAGGCTATCCACTGCTTCCGTTTCACCGTCAATCGTGGCAAATAATTCAACGACTTTACTGTGCTGTTTGACCAACTCGTAACCGGTGAAAACACAGTCACATGAAACCTGTACATCCTTGTTGTAATCGACACCAAACTGGCTGGCGCTGCGGCCACGCTCACGCTGAGCCTCCATGCAGCGCTCAAAACCGGCTTCATCGATTTCCAGACCGTGCTCGCGGGCAATGTCGGCGGTCAAGTCCACCGGGAAACCGTAGGTATCGTAAAGTTTAAACAGGGTTTCGCCGCTAATGGTCTTGCCCTGCAGCTTGCTGATGTCCTCTTCCAGGATCTTCATACCCTGATCCAGGGTTTCAGCAAAGCGCTGCTCTTCCATTTTCAGTACCCGTTCGACATTGGCCTGTGCGGCCACCAGTTCCGGATAGGCATCACCCATCACTTCAACCAGCGGTTGCACCAGTTTGTGGAAGAACAGGCCGTCCATGCCAAGCTGATGACCATGACGACAGGCTCGGCGGATAATGCGGCGTAGCACGTAACCCCGGCCTTCATTTGACGGCAGCACTTCATCCACAATCAGAAACGCGCAGGAGCGGATGTGGTCGGCGATGACGCGCAATGATTTGCTTTCCAGATCACCGGTATTGGTAACTTTTGCCGCGGCTTGTATCAGGTGCTGGAATAAATCGATGTCGTAATTATTGTGCACGCCCTGCAAGATAGCGGCCAGCCGCTCCAGTCCCATGCCGGTATCCACCGATGGTGCCGGCAGCTCTGCCATCTCGCCATCCGCACTGCGGTTGTACTGCATAAATACCAGGTTCCAGATCTCGATATAGCGGTCACCGTCCTCTTCCGGCGTGCCCGGCGGGCCGCCCCAGA
>JAJRTD010000056.1 GCA_024278435.1 Gammaproteobacteria bacterium
CAAAGCAGAAATTTGATGTCTGTCAGTTGTGGAACAATGAAATCAGTAACACCGCACACTATATCGATCAATTACGCCAGCAATATTTTGAAAAACTGGCACCATACTTCTATCGGCTGACCCAGCAGTTCTTTACCAATGATACGGTGACGATTGATTATAAACGCGGCTGGCCCGCAGAAAAAAACCTGATGGAGCTGCTGGAAGAAAATCTACAGAAGGAACGCCTGAAGGGTTATACCTATTACGGCCCGCACCGGGCTGAGATCATGATCAAGGTGAATGGTCAGTCTGCACAGACCTGTATCTCACGTGGCCAGCAAAAAACACTGGTCGCCCTGATGCGCCTGGCTCAGGCAATGCAGTTCAGTGAAACCACAGAGCAGGCCTGTATCCTGTTATATGATGATTTACCGGCAGAGCTTGATGCGACTCACCGCGAACTGATCCTTTCTGTTTTATCAACCATGAATATCCAGTTATTCCTGACCGCTATTGAGGCACAGCAGATTGACCTGTCGACCTGGGATGTGCAAAAGATGTTCCACGTGGAACATGGCGTGATCCAGGGTGCTGTGTAGCTATAGCAAGTATACAAAAACTTTTTGTGGCTGAAAGCTTATTTAGCGTAAAACATCAGAATCCTCAGTCATTTTGATCATAAAAGAGCAATACCTGATATAATAATTCGATCAAATAAGTGGTTGAAAATATGAGTACAAACGATACCTACGATTCCTCGAGTATTAAAGTTTTAAAAGGACTGGAAGCGGTACGCAAGCGCCCGGGAATGTATATTGGTGATACCGATGATGGCACCGGTTTGCATCACATGGTGTTTGAAGTTGTTGATAACTCGATCGATGAGGCGTTGGCCGGCCACTGCAGTGAAATCAATGTCAAGATCCATGCCGATGCATCGGTCACGGTATCTGACAATGGTCGTGGTATTCCTACCGAAATGCATGAAGAAGAGGGCGTGTCTGCCGCTGAAGTGATTCTGACGGTTTTGCATGCCGGTGGTAAGTTTGATGATAATTCATATAAAGTTTCTGGTGGTTTACACGGTGTCGGGGTTTCAGTGGTAAATGCTTTGTCACAGAAGCTGGAACTGACAATTTACCGTGGTGGAAAAAAATATCAGCAGGAATACAGTATGGGGGATCCGCTTTACCCTCTGAAAACCATTGGCGATACCGAAAAAACCGGTACCAGTCTGCGTTTCTGGGCTAGTGAAGAAATATTTAAAAACATCGAATTCCACTACGATATATTAAGCAAACGTCTGCGTGAGCTGTCATTTCTGAATTCGGGCGTACGAATTGTATTATCGGATGAGCGTACGGATAAGGAAGATGTTTTTGAATATGAAGGTGGTATCCGTTCCTTTGTTGAACATCTGAATAAAAATAAAACCCCTCTGCACGAATCTGTGCTGTATTTTATGGAAGAAAAGGACGATGTGGTGGTGGAAGTCGCCATGCAGTGGAATGATTCCTACCAGGAAAATATATACCCGTTTACCAACAATATTCCGCAAAAAGACGGTGGTTCGCACATTGCCGGTTTCCGTGGAGCCTTGACCCGTAGCTTAAATAACTACGTGGATAAAGAGGGCGCAGCGAAAAAGGCCAAGGTGTCGGTTGCCGGTGATGATGCCCGTGAAGGTCTGACTGCTGTGGTTTCGGTAAAAGTACCAGATCCTAAATTCTCCTCACAGACCAAGGACAAACTGGTGTCCTCAGAAGTAAAAGGCATTGTGGAATCACTGGTGTCAGAAAAGCTGCAGGAATTCCTGCTGGAAAACCCGGCAGATGCCCGGGCGATTACTGAAAAAATTATTGATGCGGCCCGGGCTCGGGAAGCGGCCCGCAAAGCGCGTGAAATGACCCGGCGTAAGGGCGCGCTGGATATTGCCGGCCTGCCGGGCAAACTGGCGGACTGCCAGGAAAAAGATCCGGCACAATGTGAAATTTACCTGGTGGAGGGTGATTCCGCGGGCGGATCGGCGAAACAGGGTCGTGACCGTCGTACCCAGGCTATTTTGCCATTGAAAGGAAAAATCCTGAATGTGGAAAAAGCCCGGTTCGATAAAATGCTGGGCTCTGCCGAAGTCGGTACCTTGATTACCGCTCTGGGCTGCGGCATTGGTAAAGAAGATTATAATCCCGACAAGTTACGCTATCACCGCATTATTATCATGACCGATGCCGACGTCGACGGCTCCCATATCCGGACACTTTTATTAACTTTCTTTTATCGGCAGATGCAGGAACTGGTTGAGCGCGGTCATATTTATATCGCCCAGCCACCACTGTATAAAGTTAAAAAGGGTAAACAGGAACGTTATGTAAAGGACGATGATGAACTCAATGCCTATTTATTACAGCAGGCATTAACCGGCGCAAAACTGTTTGTTTCTAAAGATGCGCCGGCTATTTCGGATACAGCACTGGAAGATATTGCGCGCAGTTATCTCACGGCAAAAAATATTATTAAACGCTTATCACGACGCATTGATAATAATATTCTGCAGCAGCTAATTAATGCCAGGGGGCTGACCGAGGACGATTTCAATAATAATGAACGAGTGCAGCAATATAAGGATAAGCTGTTGACTTTATTAGAAAAATACAAGTTATCCGGTGTTTTTTACAGTGCAGAAATCAATGAGGATGATGACAAGAACCTGAGCATCACCATCACCAAACGCATGCATGGTCTGGATCATGACTATGTACTGGATAACCGTTTTTTCAGCTCCAATGACTATCAACAGCTGGCATCGCTGGGCGATAAACTGGACTCTTTACTGGCTGAAGATGCTTATATTGAACGTGGTGAAAAACAGGCGCTGGTGGATAATTTTGACCAGGTCATCGATTGGTTATTTGCCGAGGCCAGAAAAGGCCAGAATATTCAGCGCTACAAAGGTCTGGGTGAGATGAATCCGGAACAACTATGGGACACAACGATGAACCCGGAAAGCCGTCGCATGTTACAGGTACGGATTGAAGATGCAGTAGCAGCGGACGAGGTCTTCACCATGTTGATGGGTGATCAGGTTGAACCACGCCGTGACTTTATCGAAGCCAATGCATTAACCGCAACCAATATCGATACCTGATTTCGCCGCCTTATTTATTTGTATCGGCAGAAAGCTGGGCACCTTTTCGGAAAGCAGATAAATCCTGCTTGATTTGCCGGGAGACCAGTGAGATACCTTCGCGATAAGGCAGGGTACCATTTGCACGCATGATTTTTCTACCCTGCGAACTGTGAGTAAAGCGAATGAACTGTTTTACTTCAGCCAGTTTTTCTGAATCCGGGTTGTAGGTAATATAAAGTGGTCGATACAGCTGGTATTTACCGGATTTGATGTTGTCATAACTCGGCGTTACCCCTCCAAGTTGCAGTATTTTTACATCTCTTAAGCGTGCACTGCTGATACCGGTTATGGCAATGGCATTCGGGTTTTTAATGACAGCTTTTTCCAGCGGGCCGGAAGACTTGAAAGTCTGGCTAGAGGCTAGTTCCTGGTTGAAATCGGCAAAAATCAGTTTTCTTAAGGTGCGGCCAACCCCGGAGAATTTACTTTTACGGGTAAATACTTCAATACCGGCATCCGGTCCGCCAACCTGCTTCCAGTTTGTGATATTGCCGATATATATATTGTACACCTGATCAAGCGTCAGATTGTTGACGGCATTATCCTTATGGGTGATAACCACCAGGGCATCCCACGCCACTGGCTCCAGCCCGACACCGGCTTCACGCGGGTCGGCAGGTAACTGGTAACGGCAGGAACCACCCAGGTCGGCCTCACCGGAGACAACCTTGCGAATACCCTTGGTGGCGCCACCGCCCTGGATATTAATATGAATACCGGTTTTTTCCTCAAATGCTTTTGCAAGATCGGTTACATAGGCTTTTTTACTGATACCACAGCCTACCCAGTTTAAAGTAACGGTTGATTCGGCAAATGTGACTGCTGAAAAAAGGCAGAGGACAGAAAAAGCAAAAAGTGATTTTACAGGCATGAGAAACTCCTAAAAACAGATGCCGATACCCATACAATAATTAAGGTGCCAATATCGGTAAATAAATAAGGTTGAGAAATATTTAGTGCAGTTGGATAAGAATAATTTAGTACAATTAAGCCGAAAAGACAGTAAAACTGGAATTAGTATGAAATATGCAGATTTAAGAGATTTTATCGATCAGCTCGAGTCGATAGGTGAGTTAAAGCGAATTAGTATGGAAGTTGATCCCTACCTGGAAATAACAGAAATCTGCGATCGTACCCTGAAACAGCAGGGGCCGGCCCTGTTGTTTGAAAACGTAAAAAATTCAAGTGTACCGGTACTGGCCAACCTGTTCGGAACAACCCGCCGGGTTGCCATGGGTATGGGCGAGGATTCCATTGACGCGCTGCGCGAAGTCGGCAAGCTACTGGCATTTTTAAAGGAACCGGATCCGCCCAGGGGATTAAAAGATGCCTGGGAGAAGATGCCGGTTTTTAAACAGGTACTGAACATGGCGCCCAAAGAGATAAAAAAAGCACCGTGCCAGCAAATTGTCTTTGAAAAAGAAGACGTCAATTTAAACAACATTCCCATACAAACCTGCTGGCCGGGTGATGTGGGGCCGCTGATCACCTGGGGTCTGGTGGTGACCCGGGGTCCGGAAAAAGAACGGCAGAACCTCGGTATTTATCGTCAGCAGCTTATCGCAAAAAACAAGGTTATTATGCGCTGGCTGGCGCAACGTGGTGGCGCCCTGGATTTCAAGGAGTGGCAACAGCAACACCCGGGCGAAGCCTTTCCCGTTGCCGTGGCTTTGGGTGCAGACCCGGCCACCATCCTGGCGGCGGTCACCCCGGTACCCGATGCCCTGTCAGAGTACGGCTTTGCCGGCCTGCTTCGTGGCAGTAAAACCGAGGTTGTTAAATGTGGCTTGAGTGATTTGCAGGTACCGGCTTCGGCCGAATATATTCTTGAAGGTTTTATCTATCCCGACGAAATGGCCGAAGAAGGCCCTTATGGTGACCACACCGGTTATTATAATGAAACCGAAATGTTTCCGGTATTTACGGTTGAGCGCATAACGCATCGTAAAGACCCGATTTATCACAGCACCTATACCGGGCGACCACCGGATGAACCGGCCATTTTAGGCGTTGCCCTGAACGAAGTCTTTATTCCCATCCTGCAGAAACAGTTCCCTGAAATTGTTGATTTTTATCTGCCGCCCGAGGGTTGTTCCTACCGGGTTGCCGTGGTCAGCATGAAAAAACAGTATCCCGGCCATGCCAGGCGCATAATGATGGGCGTGTGGTCCTATTTGCGACAGTTTATGTATACCAAGTTTGTTATCGTGGTTGATGACGATGTAAATACCCGTGACTGGCAGGACGTTATCTGGGCGATGAGTACCCGGGTAGACCCGGTGCGTGATTTCACCATGGTGGAAAACACGCCGATCGACTATCTTGATTTTGCTTCACCGGTTTCCGGCCTGGGTTCAAAAGTCGGCATCGATGCCACCAACAAGTTACCCGGAGAAACCGACAGGGAATGGGGAACACCGATCAAAATGGACGAGGATGTTAAAACACGCATTGATGCAATATGGGATGACCTGGGAATAGAAAAATCATAACCTTCCTGAATAATTAGATGAGAACTAAAATGAAAAAATTATTACTTTGCCTTGCCATTTTCCCACTAACACAGGTATATGCTGACGGCCAGGTGGTTGACGTGGAACAGCTTAAAATAGAAAGCAGGGCCGCGGTTAAAGCACTGGGTGGAGAACTCAAGGCTACATTGCAGGCATCGATGAAAGCAAAAGGCCCGGTAACATCGGTGGCTCTGTGTAATGTAAAAGCACCGGATATAAGCAACAGGGTATCCAGCGAAAAAAATATAATCGTGGCACGCACCGCATTAAAATACCGCAACAGTGAAAACAAACCCGATGAGTGGGAAAAGTCCGTCCTGGATAAATTTGAACAACGCAAGGCCAAAGGCGAAGCGGTAAAAAATCTCGAATATTATGAAGTCGTTGAACAGGACAATAAAAAAGTATTTCGCTATATGAAAGCCATTCCTACGGGAGAAGTCTG
>JAJRTD010000057.1 GCA_024278435.1 Gammaproteobacteria bacterium
AAATCAGCTGGGCGCAGTTGCAGCAGAACGAGCACTGGCAACAGGTATCACAGCAGATCGTGGCGCTGAATGATTCGCCTGAGCTGGAGATGGACGTTTGAAAAGACAGTTAATAGTTAATAGTTAATAGTTAATAGTTAATAGTGAACAATGAATAGTGAAAAATATTATGAATAAAAAATTACTGATTATCATGTCTAATTCTGATCCGGCGCAGCCTGATGGTTGTTATGCGCCTTTGTTTCAGGCGACGATTGCGGCGGCCTTGTCGCATGAGGTGGAGGTGGTGTTTACCGGTATCTCTGCGCAGCTGGCGATCGGTGATAACGCGGAAAAAGCCGAGGTGAATCTGGAGACGCATCGCACCATCCATGACATCATCAAGGAAGCACACCAGGCCGGTGTCTCGTTTAAGGCCTGCAACACTTCATTGCAGATGGCGGCGGAAGAGATGATCGAAGAAGTCGAAGAGCGCGTGGGTGCGGCTTATGTCATCGGTGAAGCCATGGACGAAAATACGATTACCTTTACCTATTAGTTCCGTAGGGCAGGCATTGCCTGCCGCCAGGGATGTTTGCTTCATGTTTCGTCGGGCAATGCCTGACCTACTGGGGAATATTGCAAAAACTATGTTACCTGATAACTGTAAACTGGTATTCAGCAATGCGGAGATCACCGATGCACTGGAAAAATTAGCCGTCAAACTAAATCAGCAATTAGAGAATGAAACGCCGGTGGTTTTATGTGTGATGCAGGGCGGCCTGATTTTTTCCGGCCAGCTGATCCCCAGATTGCAATGCATGCTGGAGATCGATTACATCCACGCTACCCGTTACGATAACAAAACCTCGGGTGGTGAGCTTGCCTGGAAAGCATATCCGGTCACCTCGCTCGCCGATCGCACGGTGCTGGTGCTCGATGATATCCTCGATGAGGGACAGACGCTTCAGTCCATCGTGCAGTATTGCGAAGCGCAGGGTGCCAGCAAAATAATCTCGGCCGTGTTGTTAAGAAAAAAGCATGACCGCTGTGTCGATGACAGGCTGACGGATAATATCGCATTGCATGTCGAAGACCGGTACGTGTTTGGTTTCGGTATGGACTATGATGGGAAGTACCGGCAACTCGATTCGATCTACGCACTGGAAGAATAACGGAAGGCCAGCATTAAAGTCGGCCTGTGGAATAAAACGTGAAACTAGCAATCATCGGCGGAAGCCTGTTCAAACACATTAACAGTCTTTCCAACGCCAGCGAAGAAATCATAAAAACACCGTTCGGTCTGCCATCCGATAATTTCACCAGCGGGTACATCGACGGTCTGGACGTGGTGTATTTTAACCGTCACGGCGCCTCTCACCACATCGCGCCACATCAGATCAATTACAGGGCGAACATGTTCGCGCTGAAACTGCTGGAAGTCACGCATATCATCGCCATCACTGCGGTCGGCGGCATCACCGAAAAGATGTCACCGATGAAATGGGTGCTGCCCGATCAGCTCATCGATTACACCCACGGCCGCATACACACCTTCAACGATGGCAACGATGAAGAAGTGCAGCACGTTGATTTCAGTTACCCGTTTGATGAAATGCTAAGCAATAAACTTGCCAGCGCAATCGAGACGCAAGGCGGCGATTATGAGACGAAAGCGACTTACGGTGTCACCCAGGGGCCGCGCCTGGAAACCATCGCTGAGATCAAACGCATGCAGCACGATGGCTGCGACATCGTCGGCATGACCGCTATGCCGGAGGCCGCATTCGCGCGAGAACTGGAAATGCATTATGCGACACTGTCGCTGGTAGTGAACTGGGCTGCAGGCAAGGGCGGTGTTGACGGTTCTACAGCTGACCTCATCTCTATGGTCGAGATAAAGCAGCATATATCAGATGGTAACAGGATGACTGAAAAGATTCTGAATAATGTGTTAACGCAGTTAAAACAGGATGTTAGTGTAAGACTTTAACTTATAACCCAGATTATTCTGCCTCTGATGAAGGTATGGTCAGCTTCGCACCTGGCGAAACAGTACCATTTATCGGCAAAAGGCCTCACTTCGTTAGTATTTAATTCAGATACGGTAGACAAACGTATCGATAACAACTAAAAATGGAACTAGTACAAAGATAGAATCAGTACAGGGAACGTATGCTGTTTCAGGCAGATGCTGAGTATCAAATGCCTGGCTAGACAATTAAATCTCGGGATATTTATTATGCGGTATCAACATTACCTTACATATAACAAAAGCGGTTTCACTCTGATGGAGCTGATGATTGTTCTGGCGATTGCCGGCATACTGGTCGCTATCGGATATCCGTCCTACCAGGCGCAGATGAGAAGAGGTTATATCTCTGATGCTCTGTCTGATCTATCAAACGCTGCATTTAATATGGAACAGGCATATCAGGAAAACCGGAGTTACCAGGACCCGAATAATGCAGGCTCCTGTGCGGTAGCGAATTTTGCAGGTACTTACTTCAGTTTCAGTTGTAGCACTGCTTCCAGAACGACGTTTACCTGGACGGCCACCAGTCTTGGTGGTGCCATGGGTACAGCTGGTGCTTATGTTTACACTATTGACCAGAGCGGCGCTAAAAAAACCACGAATTATGATGGTGCGGGCGTAGCTTATAATAATTGGGAAAGGTAGGTTTTGTGAAAAATATTGTACTTAAACAATCTGGTTTTTCTCTAATCGAGGCTATGATGACCATCGCCATTTTGGCGATTACCGCTTACCTTGCTGTACCTTCGATAACTTCGATGTATGCAACAAACGAAATTGAGGCAGCGCAGCAGGATGTTGCTCAGGCATTGAGGAAAGCAAAACAATTTGCGCGAAGTGTCAATACTACGGTATCAGTGGTCTTTACGCTGAACCAGAAGGACAATACGATTTCATTTTCCCTGCCTGATGGCACAAACCAGCTGCCTGATGGAATTATTTTGAATACGGTTGAATTACCAGGCAACGTTGCCGTCAGCAGTGGTAACGCTACCTACGGTTTTAATGCACTCGGTATTGTTGACAATACTAATGTAGTTCCAATTCCAAGTGTTATAACACTGACGTCTGGTCGTGATGCCAATAAGACGAGATCAGTTACCTTGTTAAATCTACTTGGCCAGTTACAGGTTGATTAATATGACTTATCGTAAACAAAAAGGTTCTACCATGCTCGAGGTGCTGGTCGCCAGCATTATCTTTGCCTTGGGAATACTGGGGATTGCAAATTCTATTGTAAGGGGTGTACATGCCTCGGTTGATAATAATGCAAGGGCAATCGCTTCCAGTGTTGCTTCGCAGCAGGCCGAGTCGCTTTATATTGCTGCCAACAATCTGAGCAGCGGCAATCTTACAGAAGATCAGTTCAGCGCACTTCTGGTCGCAATGAATAATGTTACACAAACAGGCAATGATGGCAGAGATGACTTTTTGATAACAGTTCTGGAAGCAAGAGACAGCAAAGATGTCGATGTGCTGACAACTGCTGCACCATATACTTCGCCTATCCGTGTAGTCATTGAAGTGCGTTATCAGGGATTGAATGATGCGAAAACGACCCGGGCAAATTATACCTTTGTGTGGTAGGACCGATTATGAAAAATATCAAGGGTTTAACATTAATCGAACTGATGATTGCGCTTGCGATTAGCTCTGTCGTCGCCATCGGTGTGATGAAGGCATACGTAGGCCAAACGGTGGTGGTGGTAAAACAGGCACGCATTACGCAGGCAACTGAGGATGGACGTGAAGCATTCAGCGTTATCAGCCGGTTATTAAGGCAGGCGCAGCGATCTTCTTTAAGTATCACGCCAGCAAAAACGACGTTTAGTTTTACGATTCCGAGCGGGCTGGCCATCTGGCCTAACAATATAGCACCATATACCAATAACGCGGTACGTTTGAGCTGGACAGACCAGGGTGCTGATGCAAATAAGATTTTATTGGCGACAGCTGATAGTGCGGCTAATTTGGGCGCAGCCGCCACAATAACCCTGGCTGGTGACTCGTCACTGCAGAATACCCAGATAGCCGCTTTTACTCTGACCGATAACAATGATGGCAGCTATTCGCTCAAACTGATATCCCAGATTGTAAATGGTGCTTCACAAACACCGCTGAGAGTATCGTTTGAAGGTCGCATATTACCCCGAAATTAAAGCGTGGCATTATTACTATGAAAAATTATTCACATTACAATCTGAAAGTCCAGCGCCAGAATGGTGCCATACTTATCCTGGTGTTAATCATCCTGGGGGTGCTGATAGCCACTTCGATACAGTTCTTTACCGTGACGACGGATAGCACCAAGATATCCGGTTCGGCTCGCGACAGCTCTGAATCACTACTGCTTGCCGAAAGTGCGATGGAGATGTTGAGAGGACAGTTCATCAATGACCTTGATCGCGATGGTGTTGTTAGTGTCGCTAACTGTGCGGTTAATGGTCTGACAGTTGATAAATGTGAGGCAGGTGAGATTCGCAACAATATTGCTACACCGGAACCATCCATGCTGTCGTACACGTATTACACGACAGCTGGCGGTGCGCTTGACCAGACAACGCCTTCGATACTGCAAAAAGTGGCAGATGGTGAAGGTGCTTTCGATACTACTACCACCCCTCTGACAACACACAATATTTCTAATGGTGTCAACCGTTTAAGGGTAAATGATTTGTTTGCTGCTGGCATTAGTCCATTGTTGTATAGCGTGAATAATAATGGCCTGCTGGTAAGCAGTGTTGCAGCGAACTGGAATGCGGAAACCAGTACGCAAAAAGCAGCGGCATGGATAGAGGTTATTTTAAATCCGACTGATAACGAAGCGATTGATTTGTATGTGCAGACAGTTGCACAGGTCGGTAATGCTCGTAGTTTTTTACAGCGTTACGTAGGCAGTTATTACAATGACGATACCCTGGGTGCGCTTATTTCGCCATTGGCTGAGAGCAGCAATATCAACCGTGAAGTTCCATAAAAATCCATAAAGATCCATAAGCCCGGTAATTTCATTATGTCGG
Organism: Gammaproteobacteria bacterium; assembly: GCA_024278435.1. Lineage (GTDB taxonomy): Bacteria > Pseudomonadota > Gammaproteobacteria > SZUA-229 > SZUA-229. The sequence continues at coordinate 5,035 of JAJRTD010000057.1, forward strand.
CGTTAAAACAACGAAAGTAGTTTTGGAGTATAGAATTATGAATATAAAAATCATGTGCAGAATCATTTTTTTAATGGTGTTGACGCTGTTTAGCCAGATGGCCGCCGCAGCAAGTTGCGGTGCCGGTTCCGGTGCTGTCATCATTGATAATACGGCAACCCCAGCTGTTGTTGCCATTGGTGCCAACCTTGGTTTTCGCTGCAGTGGCAAGAATACGACAGCGATTGTGAGTGGTTATGGTGGTAATGCTATCAACATCTCTGACTTTGATGTGCTGGCAAGAAAACAGAATACTCCGATGGATCAGTTGCAATTATTTATCGGTAAATCAAATGCGACAGTTTCAGAATTCAACTACGGTACAGCCAACCAGTTTGATCTGTTTGCTGCGGGTAAACACCTGTTTGATCTGGATCGCTTGCGTGTTGTGTCAGACTGGATATCAAATAATGTAACGCCGGATGCGGGTGTCACGGCAGGCACCTACGGCACCATTACGCTGAACCAGTTCCTGGCAAATATTGCAGCGGGTAAAACAATGTATGGCATGGTTCGTGTGCTGGTGCCGCTGGAAGCGGGTCAATCAAGCAGTACCTTGAATGCGTTGAAGACACCTGTACCTTCTGGCTCCTTGTATGGCTTCTGTAGCAGTACTTCTGCGCCAGGTTGTTCGTGTTCACCGGGTAGTAGCGCCAGCTTTGGCAAGATTGAGGCGGGTGTAACCCTCTGTGGAAATGCGATACCGGCGAATGCCAAGATCAAGGTGAAAGGCGGTCTGTTCTGGGACTTTGTCGATGGTGCGACCAATCGTCCTCTGGATCTGGCTGAATTATCTTTCGTGCCGCGTGAGCTTTACTTTAAGGTTACCATTCCGATTATGGTCAACTGGGCGCATGACCTCGACGATAATGGTGCGATGGATAACATGGATCTGGCGAAGGCTTATATTACAGGTTATGCAGACACGGATGTAGTCAGTGCAACCTATCTGTTCGCTGATGTACCGCAGGAGAGTAAGGATCAGTACCAATTTGAAACTGGCACTGCTTTGACGCAGGCGTTGTTTGATGCACTTGATCCAGCGACCAGGTACCACATGATGTTACCATCAGGTTATGCCGATGGCTGGGCGGCAGCGTTTGACAAGCTTAATATCACTGCGGCTGACTGGTCGACGATTCCGGGTATGGCCAAGCCGTTCCGGGTGCCAACAGGTGTCACTGGTGTGATGACGGCAAACGATGTTCGAACAGAGGGCTTCGAGGATATCCCGACCTACCTGTACAGCGGCGGTCTTATTGATATGCACAGTCACGTCAATGTTTCAGGTCTGGTCTACGTGCCACAGGGCATGGAATTGGAGGCGAAAGATGCTGGTATCTCAAGACAGTATGTCAGCGGTGCGATAATCGTCCGTGACAGTTTCTTCATCGAGGCGAAGTCTGGCACGATCACGGTCATCAGTTCAGATCCTCTCAGTTACTCAACCGTGCGTAGAACGCCGCCGAGCGCAACGACTTCCTCACAATCTAACCTGTCCTTCAGTTCGAGTGCGTTTGATAATTCCGGTGGTAGCGGTGGTGGTGCCGGTAGCTCTAACACCGGTGGTAGTGGCGGTGGTGCCGGAGGTACCGGTTCGCCGGGTAAAGTGAACTGGCAGGAAATTCGGCCACAGTTGTAAAGCTACACGTGGTTGTGGGGTCAGGAAGGGAACAGTTACTGCTGCTTTAATGATGACTGTTCCTGTATCTGGCCTCAGCCTTGATCTTGTTGTTGAGAGGCCAGTGCTGAATCAGGCCGCAGGATTTATATCGTCAGGCACACCACCGTGCCGCCTGCTTCATGTGAGTCTATGCTGACCGTCCAGCCCTGTGCATTGCACAGTTGCTGCACAATCGCCAGCCCCAAACCACTGCCACCGGTGATACTGCTACGAGAGTTTTCCAGCCGGTAGAACGGACGGAACACCGCTTCTCTTTCCTGCTCGGGAATGCCGGGGCCGTTATCCAGAATGCAGATGACCGCTCTGCCATTGTCACCCTGTTCAAGCCGGATGCTGACAGGTTTGTTATCGCCATAACGAATGGCATTTCCCAGAATGTTTTGCAGCACGCGTTTCAGCGTGTCTTTGGCGACGGTACTAATAATAGGTGTGGTTGGCTGGTAGTTGATTTCTACGGCGCCATGCTGATGCGCTGAGATGAGTTCGGCGATAACATCATTCAGGTCATGCGGCTCTGCCTGCTCACGTTGTTCTACACCGCGTGCAAGCTGCAACACTTCGCGCAGCCGGTGTTCGATCTCATCAACATCTTCTATCATGCTTTGTTTGAAATCGTTGTCTTCCTTTTCCGGCATGATTTCCAGCGTAAGTTTGATGCGGGTGAGAGGTGTGCGCAGGTCGTGCGAGATGCCGGCCAGCAGCGTGGTGCGATTTTCCAGCAGTTCGCTGACTTCTTTTGCCATGCGGTTGAATTGCTGCGCCAGCTTGACGATTTCATCCGGGCCGGTTTCGGGCAGTATCATTTG
>JAJRTD010000058.1 GCA_024278435.1 Gammaproteobacteria bacterium
ACTTTTCTGGTCTGGTTCAACCTTGGCCCCGAACCCAGCTTCACCTATGCGCTGGTCGCCACCATGACCGTGCTGATTATCGCCTGCCCCTGCGCGCTGGGTCTGGCCACACCTATATCCATCATGGTTGGTGTCGGCAAGGCCGCCGAGTCCGGCATTCTGATTCGCAACGGCGACGCACTGCAGCAGGCTGGCAAACTGACCACCATCGTGCTGGATAAAACCGGCACCGTCACCGAAGGCCGGCCGGCGGTCACCGACATCTACGCGCTGCCGGACAGTTCGGATGAACAGTGCCTGCAACTGGCGGCGAGCATCGAAGCGTCTTCCGAACACCCGCTGGCCGAAGCCATTGTTGAAGCTGCCAGCGAACGCCAGCTGAACATCGACAAAGCCGAAGATTTCCAGGCCATCGCCGGCCAGGGCGTGATGGCGAATATTCAGAACCAGCAGGTGCTGCTGGGAAATATAAAACTAATGCAGCAACAGCAGGTTGATGTTTCAGCCTTGCAGGATGAAGTAGCCGCGCGTTCCGCCGAAGCCAAAACCCCGATTTATCTGGCGGTAAACGGCAAGGCTGCCGGCATCATCACCGTTGCCGACCCGATCAAGCAGGATTCCAAAACAGCCATCGCACGCCTGCACCGCGCCGGCCTGAAAGTGGTGCTACTCACCGGCGACAATAAAATCACCGCGCTGGCTGTTGCCAGAGAAGTCGGCATCGACGATGTTCTTGCCGAAGTCATGCCCGAAGAAAAAGCCGACAAGATCAAACAGCTGCAACAGTCCGGTGGCATCATCGGCATGGTCGGCGACGGCATTAACGACGCGCCGGCACTGGCCGGTGCCGATGTCGGTTTTGCTATCGGCACCGGCACCGATGTTGCCATCGAAAGTGCCGACATCACCCTGATGCGCGGTTCGCTGCACGGTGTTGCCGACGCCATTATTATTTCCCGCGCCACGGTGCGCAATATCAAGCAGAACCTGTTCGGTGCTTTCATCTACAACTCGCTGGGCATCCCGGTGGCCGCCGGCGTGTTATACCCGGTGATGGGTTTATTGCTCAACCCGATGATCGCCGGCGCGGCAATGGCCATGTCATCAGTGACGGTTGTGAGCAACGCCAACCGCCTGCGCTATATTAAGACCGGTCAATCAGGAGAAAAATAATGATGCTCGTAAACATACTGGGTCTGGTTTTAATTCTCGCCATCATCTGGTGGTTCTGGTTATCAAAACCCGGCAATAAGAAATAATAAGCAGCCACCGCTGCATTAACAAAACCGTCGTATAACTTTTATTTTTTCTGGATAAAAAATTTTCACGGCTCTTGAAATTTAAATTTCTGCTATCAGTTTTTTAACAGAACACAAACAGTGAGAGCCAGATATACATCGATACACGGGTTAAGACCCTGGCTCGGGAGTATATGAAATGACAGACACAGACAAGAAATCATCAAGACAAACCCTGTTGACCGGTTTGCTGTTACTGCTGATTACCATCATCGGCATACAGGCGTGGTACATGTTTAGCATGAAACAACAAATGAACGCCATGCACAATGCAGCCAATACAGCCGGCACAACCGCATCGTTTCAGGTGATTAGCGCAGCGCACGCTGCAACTCTGCCGGCGACAGCGCAGGCACAAACCGTGGCGCAACAGCCACAGCAGGCGCAACCCGACAACCAGCCACGGCCTCAAGCACAGCAGTGGCCTCACTCACTCTTCAACGACGATTTCTTTACCGCGCAGCCTTTTGATGCGCAGACATGGAATCCTTACGAGGAGATACAACGCATGCAGCGTGACATGGACCGGATGTTCAACAATGCATTCAGCCGCTTTAACAGCAGCCCTGATTTCCAGCATCTTTTCAGAGAGGGATTTACCACACCGGAAATGGACGTTCAGGAAGATGACAATAAATACACAGTAATCGTCAACCTGCCCGGCAGCGGTAAAGACAACGTTTCTGTCAATCTGAACGGACAGACACTGACGGTGAAAGGTGAGCAGAAATTTGAAAAGATAGATAAAGACGGTCAGGGCAATATCATTTTTCAGGAACGCCGCTCCGGTGCATTTCAACGCAGCATTACTTTACCCGGCCTGGTCAAACAGGCTGGCATGAAAACAGACATTGAGAATGGCGTACTGACCATCACCATCCCCAAGGCATAGCAACATAGGCCTGACCTGACAGATAGTTAAGTTGGGTCAGGTCGGTTATTGAGACAGAAGAGAAGCATTCCCCACTAAAAAACCTGTGACAATAATAAAGCCGGCAACACCATCTATGCAGAAAGCTTGTTCAAGTGATGCACGTTAGAATCGACACCGTCAGCTGAATCAGCCATAGAAGCATCCGAATCCGGCAGCACGAAATAATCAATGGTCTGTTTTTGAGAACTGGATTTTTCTGCCAGTGTATTCGCTGACGTTACCAGTTCTTCCGCAGAACCGGCTGAACGTTGAACCACCGCATCCAGTTGCTGCAGAGCATTATTGATCTCATTGGCACCGGTATCCTGCTCACGGGCGGAAACGCTTATCTCCTGTACCAGTTCCGCTGTTTGCTGGATGCTGGGCACCAGGTCTTCCAGACGCTCACCCGCCAGTTCAGACAGAGTGACCACGTCGCCGGTCAGTTCACTGATTTCCGATGCGGCTTTCTGACTACGCTCGGCAAGTTTTCTGACCTCGGCGGCTACCACGGCAAAACCTTTGCCGTGCTCACCGGCGCGCGCTGCTTCAATCGCCGCATTCAACGCCAGCATATTTGTCTGCCGCGAAATCTCTTCGATGATATTAATCTTTCCGGCGATCTCCTGCATCGATTCCGCCGCAGTGGCAACAATTTTTCCGCTGGTCTCGGCATCAACCGAAACCTTCTTTGCAATTTCTTCGGTCTGCGCCGCATTGTTTGCACTCTGGCTGATATTCGCCGCCATCTCTTCCATGGCTGACGAAATCTCTTCCAGTGATGCCGCCTGTTCAGACGAACCCTGACCAATTTTCTGCGCCGCCATGTTCACTTCATCAGAAGTCACTGCCACCTGCTGACCGTTCACCTGCAAAGTGCCGATCACATCTTTCAGCCGTTCCACCGTGCTGTTCACATTATTACCCAGACGTTCGAATACACCGCTGTACTTCGTCGTTATATTCTGCGTCAGGTCACCATCGGCCAGTGAACGCAATACTTTTTCGACATCGTCGATACTGTTGCCGGTATTTGTCACGATCTGATTGATGCCCTCTGCCAGGCGCCTGTAGAACGGGTCGTCTGATTCAATTACAATCAGTCTGCCAAAGTCACCTTCCGCCGCTGCCTTCACTACGTTGGCCACTTCATTTTCTATCTGGGTCTCATCAGTCTTATCAAACCATTCGACCACACAGCCGCTGTATTGATCCTGCTCATCAAAGATCGGCGTCATGGTAAACTCAATGATCAGACCAGCGATATTGATCGAACGATGCACCTCGGATTTCAGTTCAAGCACGGCTTCAACCGCCAGCTCCGGCACATCGGGGAAAAAGTCTATCGGCCCGCCCATCAACTTATCACAAACAAAATCAGGAATAACGGTTTGCAATTTTTCTTCAAGCCCGCCAAACATGTCACGCGCGGATTTATTCATATAGATAATGTCGGCATCAAAGTTTGTCACGATGACGCTGGTAGACGCACTTTCCAGCGCAGAGGAAACCCGGCCATTTTTTATCGCCTGATCCTGAGACACGGCCATATTAAATCCGATCTGGTTCTGCATGGTTTTGATCGACGCCAGGGTTTTTCCGATTTCATCATTTGATGTGATATGCACGTCACTGGTAAAACCGCCGTTGGATATTCTGGTGAAAAGTTTCTTCAGATGCCTGACCGAACGCAACATACTGGTAACCAGGCGAAACATTAACAATAAACCGATAACAAGAAAGAATGACACGACACCGATAGCCTGTGTGATTTCTTTGTTCAGCTCGTCCAGATAAACCAGTTGCGCCTGCTTCAGCTCTGATTCCGCCGCTGTGAACAATGTTGTCAGTTTCTGTATTACTTTTGTGCCCTGCTCAAACACATCGCCGGATATTTCTTTCGATTTTTTCTTGACCACAGTATCATTTAACACTGTAGACATCACTACATTGAAAAACTTGATGGTTCCCTTAACTGCTTTTTTCCCGGGCTTACCCAGTTTCTTTTTCAGCTCAGGCGAAACTTCATATATAGACTTCAGCGCTTCATCAATCGAGCGAACTCTTTCCTTGGATAGATTCAACTCACCGATTAATTTCAATTTATTTTTTTCAGTCAACACGCCGCTGACCAGTACGCCGCTGGCATTGCCCCGCAACTTGCCAACCTCGTCGATCAGGCGTGGCAGTTTATCAACCAGCATGGTCGCCATGTAATAACGTTCCAGATGCGGATCAAAAATCATGTTTGATCTTTCACCGATCATTTTCAACAGTCGCTGACTTTGAAATATCAGATCAGAGTGTCTATCAAAAATACGTTCAGAATTTTTTGCATTCTTTTTGGCAAGCAGTTTTTTCCAGCCATTTTTCAGCTTTTCCCATGGCTTGCTTAATTGCATGCCATCATCATGTGACTGAATAATACCATCGATGTCAGCCATGATGGTTGCCACCTGCTTTCGCCTTTGCTTGATCTGAGGCAGTAGCGACTCATTACCATTCATATAGGCATTCGTCATACCTCGATGCTCGGCCATTTTTATATTCAGTTTTTCAAAAGGTGAAACATATTCCATGCCTTCTATCTGGCGTTCATAAAAGGCGACTTCTTGCAGGCGGTCAGTGGTATAAAGATAAACAAAAGCGGCTGTTGGCAACATAAACAACATCAGCACGATGGAAAATTTTACCGCCAGACTAAGATTACAGAAGGTGTTAAAACGTTGCCAGAAAGGCTTTTTAAGACTTGCTTCGCCCGCATTTATTTTTTTATATAATGCCTCAGCATCAGCTATTTCTTTCTCGGTTGCCTTGCTGCGAACCGATGTATAGCCGGACAGAACGCCCTCTTTGTAATCCGGGTTAACATTTGCTTTAACCCAGTAATAATCACCGTTTTTACACCTGTTTTTTACGATGCCACTCCAGTTGCCTTCTGCCTGCACGGTTTGCCACAGGTCTTTAAATGTTTCCACCGGCATATCCGGATGACGCACGATATTATGATTTTTCCCGATGAG
>JAJRTD010000059.1 GCA_024278435.1 Gammaproteobacteria bacterium
ATAAAATACCGGCTCAACGACCCTGTCATCCTGAGCGTAACGCAGTGAAGCCGAAGGATCTTAGCGGCCAGACAATACGCGCTACAGATCTTTCCCTACGCTATGCTCCGGTCAAGATGACACTAAAGTGACCCGGACAGCTGTATATTCCTGCACAAGACATAAAACACCGGCTGAACGAGCCTGTCATCCTGAGCGTAACGCAGTGAAGCCGAAGGATCTTAGCGGCCAGACAATACGCTACAGATCTTTCCTACGCTATGCTCCGGTCAAGATGACAATGTAAAGTGAACGGGACAACTGTGAAAGCATTACCTGATTTACTCTCTGCGTCTCAGCGCCTCTGCGATAGAGCTGTTGTTCTTTAACTAAAACTAACGCCCGCGCATAAACAGCTTGTCCAGCTCGGCAATGGTCAGCTGTATCCAGGTCGGGCGGCCGTGGTTGCACTGGCCACTGCGTTCAGTGATTTCCATATCCCGCAGCAGGGCATTCATTTCATCAATGGTCAGCTTGCGGTTGGCACGAACCGAACCGTGACAGGCCATGGTCGATAAAATATCGTTAATCGCCTGCTCAATGCGTGAGCTGCTACCATGTGTCAGCAGATCGGAAAGTACATCACGCAGCAGGGTTTCCACGTCACTGCCGGACAGCAATACCGGTATCTGGCGCAGCTTGATGCTTTCATCGGCAATGCGATCCACCTCAAAACCCAGTTGACTGAACAGCTGCGCCTGGTCTTCCACCAGCTGCGCTTCTTTGCTGCTCACAGCCAGGGTAATCGGCACCAGTAACGGCTGGGAACGGATACCCTCACCGTCCCTTGCCGTCTTCAGACGCTCATAGGTAATTCGCTCATGCGCCGCGTGCATATCGACCAGCACCAGCCCCTGGGCATTTTCAGCCAGAATGTAAATGCCATGCAACTGGGCGCGAGCAAATCCCAGTGGCGGCAATTCCTCGCCGGACTCATCCGCTGCTGGCTGAGTATTTTCAAATGAAGCCGGACTATGGCTTTTTGCGAACTCGGTATACGCACGCTGCTGCTCGGCCACCGCCAGTGGCATTGCGGACTGTGACGGCGGCGAATATTGAAACGATGAAGTCGATGCCGCACCCACCGCTACAGCCTGCTGTGCTTGCTGCGCAGTCGAAAAATGCCGGAAATCATGCGCCCCGGCATCGCCGGCGGCAACTTCAGCAAGACTTTTATGAATCGCCCGGAACAGGAAGTCATGAATGTCGCGGCTCTGGCGGAAGCGGACTTCGTGTTTTCCCGGGTGGGCATTGACATCCACCATCGCCGGGGCACACTCGAAAAACAGTACATAGGCCGGATGGCGGCCATGAAACAGCACATCGGCATAAGCCTGACGGATGGCATGGCTGACCAGGCGGTCTTTTACCACCCGGCCGTTAACGTAAAAATACTGCATGTCGGCCTGGCTGCGGGAAAACGTCGGTTGCGCCACCCAGCCCCACAGGTGCAGACCTTCATAGTCAAAATCCATATAAACGGCCTGTTCGATAAAGTTCGAACCGCAGACTTCGGCAATACGTTTTTCCTGCTGCAGCCGGTTCTCCGCAGCACGCAGGTTTTTGACTACGCGCTGGTTATGGCGCAGGGTGATATCCACATCAAAACGGCTGAGTGAAATCCGCTTGACCACATCATCAAGGTGAGAAAACTCGGTTTTTTCGGTGCGCAGAAACTTGCGCCGTGCCGGCACATTAAAGAACAGGTCGCGGACTTCAATCGACGTTCCCGGCTGGTAAGGCGCCGGCATGATATCACCGGGTTTACTGTTATCGACGGTAAGCGACCAGCTCTCGCCGCTGTGCTGCCAGCTGGAAGTCAGCTGTAAATGGCTGACAGAAGCAATACTCGGCAATGCTTCGCCACGAAAACCCAGGCTGATCACTTTTTCCAGGTCATCAATACTACGGATTTTACTGGTGGCATGCGGTGACAACGACAAAACCAGGTCATCTTTATGAATGCCGTGGCCGTTATCGGTTATACGAATAAGTTTGCTGCCGCCCTGTTCAATATCAATAGATATTTTAGTCGCGCCGGCATCCAGGCTGTTTTCCAGCAACTCCTTGACCACGGACGCCGGGCGTTCAACCACCTCACCAGCGGCAATCTGGTTGACCAGCTGAACAGGCATGGACTGGATTCGACTGTGTGTTGTCATATTGATAATTAATTAACGAATAAAGGCGAGCTAGTTTATCGCAAAATAACACGGCTGTAGGTGCGAATTTGTTTGCACGACGGAGGCTGGGGAAACGTTATATGCAGGGTGAGTGATATCACACCAGGTCAGATTTCATCTATGGAGCGCATCGTTCGAATGAATTCGAACCTGCGGTTACAGGGGATATTTTTCGATAACGCGGTAATCCACCCCCTTCTCTGCCGGTACCGACTCTACCAGTACAAATTCATCAACCGGCCACGGGATAGAAAACCGGAGATCAGCAACCGGCGCCATTTTCGCCAGCTTGCGTTTTAATGTGACGTGCGGCTGGTAATGACGACTATCGACTTGATAGTCGCAGCCGGTCAGCGCCGCACCCAGCGATGCATGCAACTGAGCAAGCTCATCGGGCAAGGTAGTGGCACCCATCCAGAGAATTTTCGCACGTGGAAAATAACCGAGCCGGTCCAGGGTGAATGTAAAGGGTGCAGCCTTGAGCGAACGGGCTGCCCGGTGCATACAGTCCCGCTGTTCCGGGGTCGTCTGGCCAAGAAAATGCAGGGTAATATGCAGGTTATGTGCCTGCATATTTCTGCCGCGGATAGATGGTGGCAGACCGGCAAGCATATCAACGATGGCCTGCCGCACGGGAGCAGAAGGCCAGAGAGCAAAAAACAGGCGCTGTGTTTTCATTATCAATACGCTGGTTTCATAATCATCCAGGAAAATACGGATTAACTCGCGCTATGCCATCTCCAACACAGGCGATCATTACATGGATGTAACTTTATTCGACAACACACGCGAGGTATTGTACCACTGCACTATCAGCAAGTTACAGGGCATAAGATTTTTCGACTTCGCTCAAAATGACATTAATCTGAGTTTTCCTGACCGGCAAGTTAAAGACTTTGCTTCACTGCTGTCCCGTTAACTAGGCACGGTCATCCTGAGTGCAGCGAAGCGGAATCGAAGGATCTTGAACCCCGCGTGATACGGTATTTAAATCCTTCCACTACGCTGCGCTCCGGTCAGGATGACAAAACACCAACCATGTTGGTTTCATGTCTAATAAAATGGAAAATACCGGCACGATCATATACAGCCGGGTATGGGGCTGATATAAAAACAGTTAAGGATACTCTGAATAAGTCCTTATTGTCATCCTGAGCGAAGTCGAAGGATCTTATACCACAGTGTAATCAGATAGTTACGGAGCATAAGATTCTTCGCTGCGCTCTGAATGACAC
>JAJRTD010000060.1 GCA_024278435.1 Gammaproteobacteria bacterium
GCTTATCTTGAATATATCAACTCGGCAGAAATTGCCCTGGACACGGACACCACGCTGGCACAAAGCATCGCCGAAGCCGGCAATATCGTTTTGAACATGCCCTTTGTGCCCGGACAGGTCTATGGCCAGCCCGACGAATTACTACCGGCCTATGTTTCCAGAAACAGGCTCTCTGAAGAGAACATAATCAATAGCGCGGTAACCAACCCCGAAGGCTTTACCCCCTTACCGGTGGTCGACGCCTATCCGCCCATCGCCATCCTGGGGGAACAGGCCAGTGCCATCGGCGCCTCGGTGCCACTGCCGGATGTTGACGGCGGCATACGCAGCGAGCCACTGATCATTGATTATTACGGCGAGCTCTACCCGTCAATGTCATTACTGCTGGCCGCCAAAAGCCTGAACCTTGGCATTGAAGATATCCGGGTAACCGTTGGCAACAACGTACAGCTTGGCCGCCTGCATATCAAGACCGATGGCTATTCATTGATGAACACTTTTTTCTATCATGACAGGGACAAGAACAGTGCATTCCCGGTGGACTCTTTTTATGATGTTCTGCAAGGCAAAATTCCGGCCGATAAATACAGGGATAAAATCGTGCTTATCGGCGCCACCGCCCTAGGTGTCGGTGACACCTTTGTTACCCCGATCGACCCGACCATGGCCCCGGTGGTTACGCTGGCACATTCTGTTTCCAGCATCCTTAACGAAGATTTCTTTATTGAGCCGGAATGGGCCTTTTTTGCCCGTATCGGCGCCCTGCTCTTTATCGCACTTTACATCATGTTTCTACTGCCAAGGTTAAGCGCTGCTGTCGGCTTTGTTGTGACGGCCATTCTACTGTCGGCACTGTTTGTTACCCACTACATGATGATGACGACACAGGGCATGTGGATACAGCTGATCTCCCCGGCCCTGTTACTGGCCATGGGTTATATCCTGCTGACAACGAAACATTTCTTCCTTTCGGAAAAAGGCAAGGCACGTCTTGATATTGAATCGGCCGAAAGCAATCGCATGCTCGGGCTTTCCATGCAGGGCCAGGGACAGCTGGACATGGCGTTTGAAAAATTCCGCAAACTGCCGCTGGACAAAGCGGTGATGGCTCTGTTGTACAACCTGGCACTGGACTACGAACGCAAGCGCCAGTTCAACAAGGCCAAATCCGTCTACGACTACATGGCTGAGTTCGACAGCAAATACCGTGACATCCAGGCACGTTCAAAACGTGCGCAGTCACTGGATGAAACCGTGGTATTTGGTGGTGGTTCATCCTCACCCGGCGGCAGCCTGATAAGCAAAGACGGCGGCGTGGAAAAACCCATGCTGGGACGCTACGAGATTGATCGCGAACTGGGCAAAGGTGCCATGGGTGCGGTTTATCTCGGCAAGGATCCAAAAATCTCGCGCACCGTTGCCATTAAAACCATGGCACTGTCACAGGAGTTTGAAGACGATGAACTGGTTGAAGTAAAACAGCGCTTCTTCCGCGAGGCCGAAACCGCCGGCCGCCTGACCCACCCCAATATTGTCACCATTTATGATGCCGGCGAGGAGCACGACCTGGCCTACATTGCCATGGAATTCCTTAAAGGCACGGATTTAAGCAAGTACATCAAGCCCGGCTCCCTGTTGCCGGTAACAAAGGTGCTGTCGTTGATCCAGCGTGCCGCAGAAGGCATTGATTACGCTCACCAGTACAACGTGGTGCATCGTGACATCAAGCCGGCCAACCTGATGTGGGATCCTGAAACCGACACCATCAAAATCACCGACTTCGGCATTGCCCGCATTACCGATTCCAGTAAAACCAAAACCGGCATGGTACTGGGTACACCTTCCTATATGTCACCGGAACAGCTGGCCGGTAAAAAGGTCACCGGCCAGTCAGACATCTTCTCGCTGGGCGTTATGCTGTTCCAGATGGTCACCGGAAAACTGCCGTTCAGCGGCGACTCGATGGCATCGCTGATGTATAAAATCGCCAACGAGGAACACCCTGCTCCGGAGTCTATTAATCCAGACCTGCCGCGCTGCGTCACCATCATTATTAACCGCGCCATGGCAAAAGATGTGAGTAAACGTTATCAGCGCGGCAAGCAGATGGTAGACGATATCAGCAAATGCCTGAAGATCATGAAGGCTGAAGGAAAATCATAAGCCATGAGTCTTAAAGGAAAAATCCTGATTCACGGCCAGACCGATACCGGCCTGGTACGCGACCATAATGAGGACACCATCGGCTTTGATGAGGACATGGGCCTGGCGGTTCTGGCCGACGGCATGGGCGGCCACCGCGGCGGTGAAATGGCAAGCGCCATTACCGTCAGCACGATAATGGAAACCCTGGGTGAACAGGCAGGCAGGTTAAATAACGGCGACACCGATGAAAAGTCCGGCTACAGCGCGGAGAGCATGGCCATCCACAAGGCCGTTTTGCTGGCCAATAAAAACGTCCATGATTCATCAACCGCCAACGCTCAATACCGCGGCATGGGCACCACGGTCGTGGTGCTGATGTTTTATGATAACCGCTTCACCGTGGCACATGTTGGCGACTCACGGCTGTACCGCCTGCGTGACGGCGAACTGGAACAGATCACCCGTGACCACAGCCTGATGCAGGAACTGATTGATCGCGGCTTCTACACAACGGAACAGGCAAGAAACTCGCTTAACAAAAATCTGGTCACCCGCGCCATCGGTATTGACGAAAATGTGCAGATTGATATCCAGGAGGATATCGCCATGGTTGACGATATTTACCTGCTCTGTTCCGATGGCGTTAACGATATGATTGAAGATGAACTGATTCAGTCAACACTGATCAAAAACAGGGACAATCTTGAAGAAGCCGCGGCGGAAATCATCCGCCTGGCAAACAAAAACGGCGGCAAAGACAATATTTCAGCACTACTGGCCAAACCGGTAAAACCCTTCCCGGCCAAAAATAGCTTGTTTTCTCGCTTTTTTGACTTATTCTCTTAATAACAAATGTATTTGTAAGGAACCATCATGGCCAAACTAGTTCTCCGCTTTAACGGCGACGTTATAAAAGAATACGAGATTGATAAAGAAGTTATCAGCATCGGGCGCAAACCGGATAACGATATTCATATCGACAATCTCGCTGTCAGCGGCAAACATGCAAAGATACTGACCATTCTTAACGATTCCTTTATCGAAGATCTTGACAGCACCAATGGTACCTTTGTTAACGATAATAAAATAAACAAGCACGCACTGAAAAACGGTGAGTGCATTACTGTCGGTGAACACGAACTCACCTATATTAATGACGAGGCGGAAGACGCCGATGACAGTTTTGAAAACACTATGGTTATCCGTACCGGTGTGACCCGGGACAAGGAAGAGACCGGCCCGGACAACAGCCAGGCGACAGCAAAACTGCAGCTGGTGTCCGGCGCCAATGCCGGCAAGGAACTGGAACTGACAAAGATCATCACCACACTGGGAAAACCGGACGTACAGGTAGCCGCCATTACACGACGCCCTGCCGGTTATTTTTTAATCGTGGTTGATGCTGGCAAGGAAAACAGAATGCCGCTGGTCAATGATGCCGAAATCGACAAACAGCAACAGTTAAATGACAATGATGTGATTGAAGTTGCCGGTACAAAAATGCGTTTTAACCTGCTGTAAAAAATTATTTACCACAGAGACACAGAGGGCACAGAGTTTTTATTGGTTAACTGCGTCTGCGGCGCAGTTAACCAATAACAAAGTTTTTCTCTGTGTGCTCTGTGCCTCTGTGGTGAATTGTTTTTAAATTTTCTTCTACTACTTTTCAAATACCGCTATCGATTCAACATGCGCGGTATGCGGAAACATGTCCATCACCCCGGCTTTTTTCAGTTTATAACCCAGCTCGTTGACCAGAACCGCCGCGTCGCGTGCCAGCGTTGCCGGATGGCATGAAACATACACAATGGTTTTTGCCTGCATTTTTTTCAATGCCGGCAGCACGGCAGCACAGCCGGAACGCGGCGGGTCCAGCAGGATTTTATCGTACTGCTGTTTCAGCCACGGCTCACCATGAATTTCATCACTGTACAGGTCTGCAAAAACAAACTCGACATTGTCGATATTATTCAGTGCCGCGTTATCGCGGGCTTTCTGCACCATCACCAGGGCGCCTTCAACCGCTGTCACCTGCCGGCATTTCCCGGCCATGGCCAGGGAAAAATTGCCCAGCCCGCTGAACAGGTCCAGCACGGCATCGGTTGGCTGCAGTGCAAGAAAATCGATGGCGTTTGCCACCATCCGGTTATTGATCTGCGGGTTGACCTGGGTGAAGTCAGACGGTTGAAATTCAATTCGAATACCCGGATCCGGCAACACGTAATACAGGGGCTCAACCTGTGCCGGAGACAGCAGTTCCAGGTCATCGGGCTTGCCCGCCTGCAGATAGCAGGTCAGCGAATGTGACTGGCAGAAATCGGCCAGCTGCTGCCTGTCACTTTCAGACAGCGGTTCCACGTGGCGGAAAACCAGCACGGTCTGCGCATCGCCTACCGCCACTTCAATCTGCGGAATGCAGCGCTTCGCTTCCAGCTGGTTAATGCAGACGGCAAGATCTTCAAGTATCAGGCCGACAGACGGATGCAATACTTCACAGCGACTGGTCTCGGTAATAAACGAGGAATTACGCTCGCGAAAGCCCACCAGCACTTTTTCTTTTTTATGTACATATCGCACCCCAAGGCGTGCCTTGGTGCGGTAACCGTATTCAGGGCCCAGCAGCGGCTCCATCACCTGCTCGGGGGTTACCTCATTATGCTTTAACTGGTCGAGCAGCATATCCTGCTTCAGATCAATCTGCGCCGGTGATGACATGTGCTGCAGACTGCAGCCACCACACATGGCAA
>JAJRTD010000061.1 GCA_024278435.1 Gammaproteobacteria bacterium
CGGTTTTTTGGCAGGCGCAGCCTCTTCACCACGTGCCAATACGGCAGATGCGCGGCCTTCAATTACGGCATCAGCGATGCCCTGTGCATATAACTGGATTGCCTTGATGGCATCATCGTTACCCGGAATAACATAATCAATACCGTCTGGTGAATGATTGGAATCAACAATACCGAATACAGGAATGCCCAGTGTATTGGCTTCTTTCACTGCAATGTCTTCGTGACCGACATCGATAATAAAAACAGCATTTGGCAGACCTTTCATGTCTTTGATACCACCAAGTACTTTTTCTTTCTTGTCCATCTCACGAGTCAGCATCAGCTGCTCTTTTTTGTTGAGACGGTCAAAACCACCGTTTTCCGACATTTCTTCCAGCTCTTTCAGGCGCTGGATAGACTGGCGAATGGTTTTGTAGTTGGTCAGCATGCCACCTAACCAGCGATGACTAACATAAGGCATACCGCAACGCTGGGCTTCTTCAGCGACGATTTTGCGTGCTGCACGCTTGGTGCCGACAAACAGGATAGTACCGCGATCCGCAGCAATTTTGCCGATCGCATTGACTGCTTCATTATATAGAGGCAGGGTTTTTTCCAGGTTGATGATATGGATCTTGTTACGGGAACCGAAAATGTACTCCGCCATTTGCGGGTTCCAGAAACGGGTTTGGTGACCAAAATGCACGCCTGCTTCAAGCATCAGACGCATAGATACGTTAGACATAAGTTTTCTCCACTGAGGGTTAAGCCTCCACACACCCCATGTAAAAACTGATTAAACGATGCATTTTCAGTAACAAAAGCCGCTTAATTCAGCACCCGATTACATGTGCCGGTATATGTGAGTATTTAAATAAGATATAGTTAGGCCTGTTACACAGATGGCGGCTATATCGCGTGTTTTCACTAAGCTTTTCTTAGTGCGGGCGCTTTATACCATAGAATATAAAAATAAACAACGGAAAATTAACCCGCCACCAACCGGGAAGGCGCAATAACCAATTGATTTTAAAGAACAAATACTCATGGCAATAATAATTAAAAATTCACAGGAAATTGAAAAAATGCGTGTCGCCGGCCGTCTTGCCGGAGAGGTGCTGCAAATGATACGGCCGTACGTAAAAGCCGGCATTACCACCAATGAACTGGACAAAATATGCCACGACTATATTGTTGATGTGCAAAAAGCGGTTCCTGCGCCACTGAATTATCACGGTTTCCCGAAATCCATCTGCACTTCGGTCAATCACCAGATCTGCCATGGCATCCCCAGCGAGAAAAAGCTGAAAAAAGGTGACATCATTAATATCGATATCACCGTCATCAAGGACGGCTACCACGGCGACACCAGCAAGATGTTTTTTATCGGCGAACCGCC
This sequence comes from Gammaproteobacteria bacterium, assembly GCA_024278435.1. Classification (GTDB taxonomy): domain Bacteria; phylum Pseudomonadota; class Gammaproteobacteria; order SZUA-229; family SZUA-229. The sequence goes on from JAJRTD010000061.1 coordinate 1,381, forward strand.
GGTGCGCGCCAAACGCGTCAGCCAGGTTTCCCATGAATGCCTGATACTGGGTATTGAGCAGGTGAAGCCCGGCGCCCACCTCGGTGATATCGGCCACGTCATCCAGAAGCATGCCGAATCAAATAACTGCTCGGTAGTCAGGGAATACTGCGGCCATGGTATCGGCAAGGGTTTTCATGAAGAGCCCCAGGTACTGCATTACGGAAAGGCCGGCACCGGCACCAAGCTGGAGCCGGGCATGATTTTCACCATTGAGCCGATGATTAACGCCGGCAAGCGCCATGTCAAACTGCTGAATGACAACTGGACCGTGGTAACCAAGGACCACAGCCCTTCCGCCCAGTGGGAACACACCATACTGGTCACCGAAGACGGCCACGAGGTGTTAACTCGCTGCGAAGGCGATGAGATATAGGGTGAGAGACAGGTTTCACCATCACGATATGCAGCAAACAGCAACTCAACCGCACAATAAAAATAAAACATGATACAAAAAGCCAGAGATACTGCAATTCAGGCAGTCAAACCACTGCTCGATTTCGATGCCCTGCGCCAGCAGTTAAAAACATGTTCCTCCGGGCTGCCGGCTGAACTGATCAAGCCACTGAAAGAAGCCGTCATCAAGACCGATGAAGGCCTGAAGGCCCTGTATCAGGGCGGCAGTGATGTAAACAATATCGTCTATGGCCGCGCCTACCTCACCGACCAGCTGATTGATACCATCTATCAGCTTATGTTCGCCGAGGTTGACCAGGAAATCGCACTGGTCGCCGTCGGCGGTTACGGGCGCGGTGAACTTCACCCCAAGTCCGACATCGACCTGATGATGCTGCTGGAAGAGGAAGAAAGCGCCACCACAAAAGCGGTGCTGGAGCAATTCCTGATGCTGCTGTGGGACATCAAACTGGAAATCGGCCACAGCGTGCGTACCGTGAGCGAATGTATAGAAGAGTCGGCCAGGGATATTACTGTGGCGACCAACATCATGGAAGCACGCTTGCTGGCCGGCAGCCAGCGCCTGTTCGACGAGATGAAACAGAAGACCAATGCGCCGAATATCTGGGACTCCAAATCATTCTTCCAGGCAAAACTGGACGAGCAGATCCAGCGCAACGGCAAGTTCAACGACACCGCCTATAACCTCGAACCCAATATAAAAGAAAGTCACGGCGGCCTGCGCGACATCCAGATGATCGGCTGGGTGGCCAAACGCCATTTCAATGCCAACAGCCTATCCGACCTGGTAAAAGAGGGATTTCTGCTGGAAGACGAGCTCAACACCCTGCTCACCGGCCAGCACCTGCTATGGCGTATTCGCTGCAGCCTGCATTATCTCGCCGGTCGCCGGGAAGACCGCCTGCTGTTCGATTACCAGCGTGACCTGGCACAGGAATTCGGCTTCGAGGATGACAAGGAGAATCCCCGTAACGAATCCATCGAACAGTTCATGCAGCAGTATTACCGCACCGTTATCGAACTGGAGCGCCTCAACGAGATGCTGCTGCAGCATTTCCGCGAAGCCATTATCTATGCCGACATCGATACCGAGGCCGAGATGATCAACAACAGCTTCCAGGTGAGAAACGGCTACATCGAGACCACCTCGACCAACGTCTTCAAGGACAACCCCTGCGCCATCCTGGAGATGTTTCTGATGCTGCAGGATTACCCGGACATCAAGGGTGTGCGTGCCGCCACCATCCGCCAGATAAGGCAGTACAAATCACTGATCGATGATTCGGTGAGGCAGTCGCCACGGGCGCACGAACTGTTCATCCGCATTATCACCGGCTCGCGCGGTGTTACCCACGAACTGCGGCGCATGAACCGCTATGGCATACTCGCTGCCTATATCCCGGCCTTCGACTCCATTGTCGGCCGCATGCAGTATGACCTGTTTCATGCCTATACCGTCGACCAGCATACGCTGTTCGTTATCCGCAACATGCGCCGCCTGTCGGTACCGGATTACTGCCACGAATTTCCGTTGGCCAGCGGTGTCTTCCAGCACCTGAAAAATCCTGGGGTGCTGTACCTCGCCGGCCTGTTTCACGATATTGCAAAAGGCCGCAACGGCGACCATTCCATCCTCGGTGCAGAAGATGCCAGGGCTTTCTGCGACCAGCACGGGTTGCCGGAGACAGACAGCAAGCTTGTCAGCTGGCTGGTAAAAAGCCACCTGGTAATGTCGATGACGGCGCAACGCAAGGACCTGAGCGACCCGGATGTGATCAGCACCTTTGCTACTTTTGTCGAAACCATCGAGCGCCTGGACTACCTCTACCTGCTCACTGTCTGCGACATCCGCGCTACCAACCCGAAACAGTGGAATGACTGGAAGGACAAACTGCTGGGCGAGCTGTATAACAAGACCGCCGCACTGATCAATAAAGGCCTGGACCAGCAGGGTGACAAAGAAAGCAACATCTCCGAGATACAGACCGCCAGCCTGCGTAAACTGGAACTGATGGGCATCGACTCCCATCAGGCACATGACCTGTGGCAGACCTTCAGCAGCGATTATTTCCAGAGCCATACCTATGGCCAGATCACCTGGCACACCGCCCTCATTCTCGAAGCCAGAAACAGGGCAGGCAACAAAGACGGCACACTTGATAAACCGCTGATACAGACCCGGGTACATGAATCCAGCAACAGTATCCAGCTGGTGGTCTATATGAAAGACCGTGATCATATATTCTATGACGTGGTCACCGTACTGAACCGCTGCAACGTTGCCATCGTCAACGCGCAAATCCTCAACGCCAGTGACGGCAATGCCCTGCAGACCTACCGGCTGGCACCGGAAAACGCCGACAGCAGTGAGATGTCCTTTATCGCACAAGATATCGTCGAACAGTTGCAGGAACGTCTGGACAATGAAAATGAAACCACCACCGCAACCATGAGTGGCAGCAGCAAACATAAATATTTTTCATCACCCACCGAAATCCGCTTCAAAGATCAGGAAGAAAACAATACCACCCTGATCAGCATCGAGACTATCGACCGCAGCGGCGTTTTGCAGAACATATCCAAAACCTTTATCGACTGCGATATCCGCCTGCTGAATGCGCGGATTACCACCGCCGGCGAGAAAGTCATCGACCACTTCACCATCAGCACCAGTGATGACAGGATGCTTTCAAAATCACAAAAACAAACATTACAGCAACAGTTAAAAGAAATATTGTAAAAACAATTATGAGCAGCACAAACCAAACAGAGAAAACACAGAGCCCGACACTGGCACTGGCAAAGCAGCTGATCAGCATCCCCTCGGTTACTCCCGAAGATCTCGGTTGCCAGATCATAATTGCCGACCGCCTGAAAAAGATCGGCTTCAAGATTGAAAACCTGCGTTACGGTGAAGTCGACAACCTGTGGGCACGGTATGGCACACAGTCGCCGCTTTTTGTTTTTGCCGGCCATACCGATGTGGTGCCAACCGGTCCGGTAGAACAATGGGGCAATGACCCGTTCGACCCGACCATCAACGGCGATGTAATGACCGGCCGCGGCAGCGCCGACATGAAGAGCAGCATCGCCGCCATGATATGTGCCTGCGAAGACTTTCTCAAGGAGGGCAAGGAAATTAACGGCTCGATCGCCTTTTTAATCACCAGCGATGAAGAAGGCCCGGCGATTGACGGCACGGTGAAAGTCATTGAGCACCTGCAGCAGACCGGGCAAGCAA
>JAJRTD010000062.1 GCA_024278435.1 Gammaproteobacteria bacterium
ATAGTTATTCTATTGCAATGGCTTAGTATCGCGGCCATGAGAAATTCTGGACTCAAGAGGCGTATTCACGACTTATTCAGAGGTTCCTAAAACGACAGAGCTTAAAAATATATACTGGCACCCAGCCGCATACCCTGCAGTGCAACCTCTGACAGAAAATCCTCGTCCTTGAATTTAATATGCAGGTAACGGTAGCCGACAGAAAACGAAATAATTGAATTCAGCTTATACAGTATGTCGGCAGAAACATTGATCATCCGTTGCGTACCGACATTAAAACCACCGATATCGCCACGCACCATGGAATGCCAGTTATCCGAAAAGGAATAGGCATAGCGCAGTCCGACCAGGGGATCGGTCCAGGCATCGGAACTGCTGTACGAATTATTAAGTACCGGGTTTACTGCCCAGCTGAACTGGTTATCCAGAAAAGTACGGCGCACCCCGCCAGTCAGATCCAGCTTCTGCTTTTCCAGCAGCTGATATCGAAGCGACAACTCGGTAAAACCCAGTTTAGAGTTAAGAATAAAGTTTACCGGGCCAAGGGCCAGGTTATCATCCTGGTAACTCGCCCGTAAGCTGTCAAATAAAATACCATAGCGGCCATGGTTGGCCTCGAAGCGCAGAGAAAGGTAGCCCGACAGGTTATCCACGGTATAAAAACTGTAGTCCGGCAAATCCGGCAGATCAGCCCCGTCCTCACTACTGGAGACGCTGACATCCACCGAAGCATTCCACAAAACCGGTGTCAGGATAAATTGCCATTGCTCATCATCCCCGGCAACAACAGCTGCTGAGAACAGCAGCAGAAAACCCGGAACCAACCATCGATTAATATACATTTTTATTCCTGTTTGCAGGCCGGTTCTTTATCCAGTATTGAAGCATCCGGCTCACGTGTCCAGATCTGTGACATGGTGACCTGCCCGGTAGCATTTTCAATAAAAGAAACCTTTAACGCATGCCCGGCATCAAGCAGCTCTACTTCAACCTTGAATGCACTGCCTTCGTGCATATCATCAGAGATCAGGAAACGGTTATTACCCAACGCCCTGATGGAGCCGGTCTCGACCTGGTAACAGGGCAGCCCCTGATCCACCAGGTCGCCATCAAAATCATACTCGATAATACCGCCGTTGCTGCTTATACGGGTATACATTACATCGGTTTTTGCACCGTTATTTTCAGAGCTGTTCCACAGGCCCACAAGGTCAGCGACTTCAAGCCGTGCCGGTGTGTTCGTTGCCGGAGAACAGGCTGCTAAAAACAGCACTACTGAAAAAAACTGAAGAGACACCCTGAACATAAAATCACCGGTTCCTGTTACTGCCGAAAACGAAATTATCCTGATTGCAGTATAACGGAATGCAATACCGCCTACCTCGCCGAAAAGGAGAAATATTGATGACTGCAGAAGTAAAGCTCAATGGCTAAGGATCAACTGATCGTCAGCCGGGCAAATTTCCGTTTACCAACCTGGAATACGCCCTTTGTTCCTTTCTGGATCTTTACAGATTTATCACTGATTTTTTCACCGTCGATTTTTGCCGCACCCTGCTGAATCATGCGCATGGCATCACTGGTACTGGAACACAAACCGGCATCCTTGAGCAGGTTGGCAATGGCATAGCCCTCTTCCGGCGCCTCGAAACTCAGCTCCGGGATATCATCGGGAATCCTGTTTTTGGCAAACTGGGCAATAAAACCTTCACGGGCGGCGACAGCATCCGCCTCGCTGTGGAAACGCTCAATGATTTCCTCCGCCAGCAGAAACTTGATGTCACGCGGGTTTTTGCCCTGCTGCATTTCGGCTTTAAATCCTTCAATCTCGCTCATCGGGCGAAAACTCAGCAGTTCGAAGTAACGCCACATCAGATCATCGGAAATCGACATGATCTTGCCGAACATATCTTTGGGCACATCATCGATGCCAATATAATTATTCAGCGACTTGGACATTTTCTGCACCCCGTCCAGGCCTTCCAGAATCGGCATGGTCAACACGCACTGCGGTTTCTGGCCGTGCTGCTCCTGCAACTGGCGCCCCATTAACAGGTTGAATTTCTGGTCGGTACCGCCGAGCTCGACATCGGCCTTCATTACCACCGAATCATGACCCTGGATCAACGGGTACAGAAACTCGTGGATAGCAATGGCCTGGCCGTTTTTATAGCGTTTGCTGAAATCATCCCGTTCCAGCATGCGGGCGACGGTACTGCTGGCCGCCAGCTTGATCATATCGGCACTGCTCATTTTGCTCATCCACTGCGAGTTGAACACCACCCGGGTCCTGTCCTTGTCCAGAATCTTGAAAATCTGCTGCTGATAGCTGTGTGCATTTTTTTCCACGTCCTCCTGCGTCAATGGCGGACGGGTAGCTGACTTTCCGGTAGGATCGCCGATCATGCCGGTAAAATCCCCGATCAGGAACAAAATCTCATGCCCCAGGTCCTGGAACTGGCGTAATTTATTGATTAATACCGTATGCCCCAGGTGCAAGTCAGGCGCTGTGGGGTCAAAACCGGCCTTAACCCGTAGTGGCCGGCCTTCCTTTAACCGGGCAACCAGGTCCTTTTCCACAAGGATCTCATCCGCACCGCGCTGGATTATTTCTAGTTGCTCTTCAATCGATTTCATAAGGGTTCCTGACTGGTATTAGGCTAAAAAGGTGTATAAGATACCTGCGCTTGAATGCTTTCTCAACTACTCATAAGAAGTATTGAGTAACTAATTAAATATATTATAAAAAATTACAGGTATTTATCGCCGGTTTCATTGACCGGAGAGAGCTTTACGACTACATTCAGACGTATAGTTGCACCATTTTAACAAACACCCGTTTACGCCAATGTCCTTGATTAATAAAGATTTTCGTTCCAGTCAGTCGCAACACTCACAGCACCGCCACGGGCGTTTACGCTGGGCGCTGTTTGCCATGGCCTGTGCCGGCATCGGTGTGGTGATTGCCAATACCAATACCGAAGCCACCGGCCCTGAAGCCATCGTCAGCAGTGAACTGCCGGATTTTAAAGCGGTAACCAAAACCTCTGCCGAGCTGGCACGTGAAAGTTTTTCTCTCAGCCTGCCGGAATTACAGGCCCAGCAGGAAATCATCGACAACGCCAACAACCTCGCCCACAAACAACAATGGCGAGAGTTCAAGGTTAAATCCGGCGACAACCTGGCCCGCCTGTTTAAACGCGCAAAGATCAAACCCCAGCAGCTGGACGAGCTGATGAAATCCGGTGATGCCGCAAAAACCCTGCGTAACATTTTCCCCAAAGATATTATCCGTGTACTGTCCGACGAGAAAGGTGAACTGCAGGCCCTGCGTTATGACATCGACCATAAATCCTATTTGATGGTGGAACGCGAAAACGGTGCACTGGTTGCCAAAACCTATAATCACCAGATTGAAACCCGCCAGGCACATGCGACCGGCGAAATTGAATCCTCTTTGTACCTTGCCGCGCAGAAAGCCGGTATTTCCCAGAACATTATTATGGAAATGGCCAATATATTCGGCTGGGATATTGATTTCGCGCTGGACATTCGCAAGGGTGATACCTTCACTGTACTGTATGAAGAACTGTACCGCAACGGTGAAAAAATCTCCGACGGGAAAATTCTGGCCGCCGAATTCGTCAATAATGGCAAGGCCTACCGCGCGGTGCGTTACACCAACCCGCAGACCAATGTCAGTGAATACTTTACCCCCAGCGGTAAAAGTATGAAAAAAGCATTCCTGCGCACCCCGGTGAATTTCTCCCGCATCAGTTCACGTTTTACCGTCAACCGCTACCACCCGGTTCTGCATAAATTCCGTTCGCACAAAGGCGTTGATTATGCAGCGAAACGCGGCACACCGATTTACGCGGCCGGTGACGGCAAGGTGATTTTCAAGGGTAAAAAAGGCGGTTACGGCAAGGTAATGATCCTGCAGCATGGCAGTAAATACACGACCCTGTACGCCCATTTAAAAACCTACAACCGCAAACTGCGCACCGGCTCAAAAGTGAAACAGGGCCAGACCATCGCCTATGTCGGCAGCTCCGGCCTGGCAACCGGCCCGCATCTGCATTATGAATTCCGCGTTAACGGTGTACACCGCAACCCTTTAACCGTGCGCCTGCCGGAATCCAAACCGGTGCCCAGGCGTTACCTGGCTGACTTTGAACTGACAACCACACCGGTTTTTGCCCAGCTGGACCTGCTTACCCGTAGCCAGCAGGTGGCTTTAGCGGATACCAGCGCAAACCGCGACGACAAACTATAGCAACAAACCATGCCACAGGCTGAACTGTATATCGGCCTGATGTCAGGCACCAGTATGGATGGCATTGACGCCGTACTGGTTGACTTCTCTGCGACAAAACCGGAACTTGTTAACAGCCACAGCCACGACTGGCCTGCCGATGTTCAGCAGGCACTGATCAGCGCGCGTGACATTCCCGACGAAGAACTTGATTCCCTGTCAACCCTGGATTCACAGCTCGCTGAAATATTTGCCGATGCCTGTTTCGGGGTGCTGAAAAATACCGGCTACCAGGCGCATGACATTATTGCTGTCGGCAGTCACGGACAGACCATCCGGCACCGCCCGGATATCAAGAACCCTTTCTCACTGCAGATTGGCAATGCCGGGAAACTTGCCCGCCTGACCGCTATCGATGTGATTTCAGATTTCAGAACTGCGGATATAAAAGCCGGCGGCCAGGGCGCACCACTAGCCCCCGCTTTCCACCAGGCCGTATTCAGGGATGACAAAACCAGCCGCGTCATTGTCAATATCGGTGGCATTGCCAACCTCACCATACTGCCCAAAGATAAAAATACGGCTGTCACCGGTTTTGACTGCGGCCCGGGCAATACATTGATGGACGCCTGGATCAGCCGGCAGAAGCAGCAGCCTTATGATCGTGAAGGTGCATTCGCTGCCAGTGGTAAAACCAGCGGCGCTTTACTGGCCAGCCTGATGATGGACGATTACTTCCAGCTTGCGCCACCCAAAAGCACCGGTTTCGAATACTTTAATCTTGAATGGCTGCAGCAGCACATTGACAAACTCTCTGATAAAAAAATACCGGGTGCGGACATACAGAGCACCCTGTGTGACTTGACTGCCACCTCAATTATCCGCGACATAAACAAGTATGCCTCCGCTACGGATGAAATCTATATCTGCGGCGGCGGCGTTCACAACAAGACACTGATGCAACGCCTGCAGACATTAACCAGGCTACCGATATCATCAACCGAAGCACTCGGCGTACATCCCGACTGGGTAGAAGCCATGGCCTTTGCCTGGCTGGCATACCAGAACCGGCACCAGCGGGCCGGCAACCTGCCTTCGGTCACCGGTGCCAGTGACACGGTAGTTCTCGGTAAATATTCAGCTAAAAGTTAATTCCCCGGACTGATAACAGGCGGCATTATAAAACCAACAATTATTTTAATTGGGGTATGATATATAACGTAAATATGTCTGCCACAACAGCTGGAGAGTGGCCGCTTTCGTTAAAAATTAACACAGCGGAATTAAATTAAGAACTGAACAAATAATAAAAGGAAACTGCCAATGAGAACAAGCCAACCGTCAAATCACCTGTTAAAACTTTTTTCAGTTCTGCTTATCAGCATTCTGCTTTCAGCCTGTGCCACAGAAGGTGGCCAGGAAGCCGGCAAAGGTGCTAAATGGGGCGCCGCCGGCGGTGCCGCCCTCGGGCTTGCACTGGGCGCTGTCACCGGTGACAAATCCCTGATGGTGGCCGGTGCGGCAACCGGCGCGGCAGTGGGCGGCGCATCCGGTGCCATGTATGAATATGGCCAGCACCGTGATGACAAGCGCAACAAGGCCCTTGCCGATGCCATTGCCAGCTCAAAAACCGGATCCGACAATACCGGGGAGACAATGGCCAATCCCCTGGAAGATTTTATCGGTGACTGGAGAGTAAACGCCTGGGGCTTAATGCCCAACGGTAAAAAAATTACAGCCACCGGCAAGGGCAAAGGTGTACTGACTGAAAAAAGCACTGCCAGGATTGATTATTTCGACATTAAGGCGAATGGCTACCAGAAATCCCTGAACGGCTACGCCATCATTAACTTTGATGAACAAAACGGTTTAACGCTAAGCACTTACGGCCCGGATGATAAACTCGATGCCCGCTTTGTTGGTGAATACATTGCCGAACAGAAAAAATTCAATTTCTACCTGACCGATAGCCAGTCGGCAAATACGGTAACCGGTATTGTAAAGTCTGACATCAGGATAGAAGTCCGCATTGCCGGCGCAAACCTGTGGATGGTTGATACCTATACCCTGATGGATGGCAAAGACACTCAAATCCAGTCATATCGATTCAGTAAAAGCTAGCACTGCTTGCTGACGACCTGCTACACCTGGCATACAACCCGAATACACATCATAAATGGAATAAACACAATGAATGTTTCATTAAAAATCCTGGCAGGCATAAGCCTTTCACTCTTCGTATCGACAGGCGTTATGGCTGGTGCTACAACCAGGCATTTTGATGCCAACGGAAAAGCACCATCAAAATACACCATTGAATACCAGCAGAAACTGCGTAATTCCCTGGCTTTTGAAGACCAGCGTGATTTCGATGAAATGAAAAAAGGCTTTATCGCCGCGCCGGACTACCGGAAAATAATGGCCGAAGCAGGAAATGTTGCCTGGGATATGGGCAAGTATGACTTTCTGCTCAAGGAAGGACAGGACTACGATTCCATACACCCCTCCCTGCAGAGACAGGCCATTCTCAATATGAATTATGGTCTCTATGAAGTAATGGACGGGGTTTACCAGATCCGCGGTTATGACCTGGCCAATATTACCTTTATCAGGGGCAGGACCGGCTGGATTATTTTTGACCCGTTGACGGCAAAAGAAACGGCCAGTGCCGCACTCAAGTTCATTAACGAGCAACTCGGTGAACGCCCTGTTGTCGCGGTAGTCTATTCCCACTCGCACGGCGACCATTTTGGCGGTGTACGCGGCGTTGTCGATGAAAAAGACGTCACCAGTGGCAAGGTAAAAATTATCGCGCCCGTTGGCTTTATGGATCATGCCGTTGCCGAAAACGTCTATGCCGGCACCGCCATGGCCAGAAGGATGTTTTTCCAGTATGGCGTATTATTACCGGCCAGCCCCTATGGCCATGTTGACCAGTCTATCGGTAAAAACACTGCCGCCGGAAACCTCGGGCTGATCCCACCCAACGTTATTATCAGAGGTGACTTCAGGGAAATGACCGTTGATGGTATCAAAATGGTTTTCCAGAACACACCGGGAACCGAAGCCCCTGCAGAAATGAACGCCTTCTTCCCGGATAAAAAACTGTTCTGGGCGGCAGAAAATATTACCGGAACCATTCACAACATTTACACCCTGCGTGGCGCGCTGGTTCGTGATGCGCTGAAATGGTCCAAAGAGATAAATGCTGCCATTTATAAATTCGGCCCCGACATCGAGGTAATGATTGCCTCACACAGCTGGCCACGCTGGGGCAACGAGCGCGTTCTGGAAGTGATGAAAGATCAGCGCGACACCTATGCCAACCTCAACAATGGTGTCCTGCACCTGGCCAACCAGGGCGTCACCATTAACCAGATTCACAATGTCTATAAGGTGCCCGAAAGCCTGCAGAAGAAATGGCACGCACGGAGCTACCACGGTTCGGTAGAGCATAACTCCCGGGCAGTGATTAACCGTTATCTCGGTTACTGGGATGCCAACCCGACAACGCTGATACCACTTTCACCGGAAGATTCTGCACCGCTGTATGTTGAAATGATGGGCGGCGCCGACAAGATCATCAGCAAGGGACAGTCACTTTATAATGACGGCAAATACAAACTGGCAACAGAAATTCTCAACAAGCTGGTTTATGCACAACCCGAAAACAAGAAAGCGAAAGAACTGCTTGCCGATAACTTTGAACAAATCGGTTATCAGCAGGAAAGCCCGAGTGTGCGCAACAGTTTTCTTGCCGCCGCATTTGAACTTCGTAACGGCGTCGTTAAAGGCATCACCCCGAAAGGCACCGGCCCCGACATGATCCGCGCTATGAGTACCGGGCTGTGGCTGGATTACCTGGCTATTCGTCTTGATAGCAGCAAGGTAAAAGGTCTGTCCGGAAAGATCAACCTGGTTACGCCTGATAACAATAAAAAATACGTGATTGAGTTATCAAATGAGACCCTGACCATTATTGAAGGTTACCAGGCCAAAGATGCCGGCCTGAGCATCACCATTGACCGGGAAAATCTGATTCCGGTGATGATGGGCGTAAAAACCTTTGATGATCAGATCAAGGTTGGCAAGGCCACCTTCAAGGGCAACAGAAAAATATTTGCTCAACTGCGTGTCGCAAT
>JAJRTD010000063.1 GCA_024278435.1 Gammaproteobacteria bacterium
AAACCTGCCCAGTGACGCCCGCCAGTTTTTCCGGGAGGGCATGCAGCAGATGGATATCATCGGCTATCCAGATGAGGTTCGCGAGGTGGTGGAGCGTTACAATAAAATGTGGGGTTCTGAGGATGTATTGCATTAAAAGCGTTATTTCACCGCTGAGGCGCGGAGACGCAGAGTTTTTTAACGCTTTGTGCCTGGTGCGGATAAAGCCGGCAACGTACCTTATGCCGGCCTATAATGAATCAACCCGGCAGAAATACAGGCTTTACAGGTTCTCACCCTGGTTTCCACAGGCTTGTGTGGGCGTTTGCATGGGGTTGAGAGAAACTGGATGACTTCCAGTCGCGAGAATCATTCTGTGCGCTGCAGCCGCGGACATCAGCGAAAAAAATATTTTCCATTTTTCATTATTCATTACGCCGAAGGCGTCTGCGCTTTATGCTTGGTGCGGATAAAATCCTGGTGTGGAACATGCAGCAAATCGGCCAGCCGTCGTAGCAGGTGTTCTTCAAATTTATCCAGTTGCTGGTCGGCATAGGCCAGGGTCCACAGGTCTTCAACCAGTTTTACTTTCTGCGGTTGTGAATAATGCTTATTCAGCAATGAAGTGAAGGCAAAATAGTCGGTTGCATCGTGTTTTTCGTTATGCGCCAGTTCAATTAATGATTCTATTTCATCAGACTTTAACTCGAAGCGCTGGCTGATTAACTGGCGGATTTTTGTTTCTTCCTGTTCGCTGACCTGATCATCGGCATATAACATTTCTACCATTAATGCTGCCGCCGCCAGTTGCAAACGATGTTGCAGCGGTGCCTTGTTTTCTGCTGTTTCATGCAGGTACTTGTCAAAAAACTGCTGTAACTTGCTAAACATAATACCCTAGTCCACCTTGCTGCTTTTGGCTGAGCGCTCAAGGGCAGTCTCTATCTGGTATTCATTAAAGCCGCTTAAGCGGTATTGGCCGATCAGTATGATGGGTATGGCGCCGCCGCCAAGCTGTTTATACAGCCGTATGCCTTCGGGGTCATTCTCCATGTCGTATTCGCAGTAATGAATTTTGTTTTTCTGAAAATACTTTTTTGCCTTGTAGCAGTATGAACACCACCAGGCGCCGAGCATGATGACGTCAGGCTTACCGGCGAGGACTTCAGCGCTGCAGCTGACGGTTTCAACGTTTTGCTGGCGGCTGAGGATAATCACGGCAAAAAACAGGGCAATAATGATGTACAGCCCCCTGCGTTTTCGCACAGGGCGGGCGGTGTTTTTTTCCGCATCAGTGTTCTGTTTGTCGGTATCAGTCATGATTTCCCATCATTAGCTTACTGACCCGAAAACGGCGTTCAGGTTCAGACAAACAATGGATTTTCAGGTGTGTTATTGCCGGCTTAAGTAGGGTGGCTGGTACTGTTTGCGGTACTGACGCAGCTGCGACATAAAGTGACGGCGATAATAGAGGACGGCACTGGAGCCATTGGCTTTGACGTCAATGATTTTCCAGTCGTTATTATCACGGCGCATGCGGAAATCAAGACGGACCGGCGGGGTGTCAGGACGGTAGACCGTGGTGCTGACAAAGGCTTCGGCAGGGCCACGGTAGCGCGCAGGGTAGAAACGGAAGCGGGTATTGTCGGCATCAAAGCTGCCCAGGTGCCTGGCCAGGCTGGATAAAAATGTTTCACGCAGGCTGCGTTTGAAATCAATTTTGTCTTCCTCGGTCATGGTGCTGGCATAACGGCCGGTGATCCAGTGTGCCATATTGTTAAAATCGAAATGGGGAATGATTTCCTGTTCGATAAAACTGCGAAGCTGTACCGGGCTGGCCTTGTCCGAGTTGCTGCTGAAAGTGGTGATTTTTTTCAGTGTTGTCTGAATGACAAAAGCCGGGTCGTTGGCATTGAGTGGCTGCGCGGTATACGCAAAAGACCAGACGGGTATCAGGAGCAGTGAAATAAAAGTTATCAGGATCTGAGTGTTTTTAGCGGGTAATCGCATCATGTTTATTCACCTGTCTGTTATCTGAGCCGTTGATGAGAATGGCAACTATGATAACAGGAATATGTCGTGATACAACTGACATCCGCCCTAATTAGCGATAATAGTCCGCTGAATAAAACCGGCGGTCAGTAGAACTTGTAACGCGGCAGGCGCTTGATTTTTACTTCCCCGGTTTTTCCGAATACCGTGACCCGGGTGATGATCGGTGAGTTACCGCGGCAGAAATCCTCGAAAGGCGTGCGTTCCTTGATATCGATGCCGTCATAGCTGATAGTGAAGGCAGAGGATATGCTGGCGCCACAGATGCCGTTGAGGTTTCGGCTGAAGACCTGGGGTTCAAGGGTGATGGTGTATTCACCGGAGCTCAGGGTGCATTTTTTTATGATTTTCTTGGTTTTTACAATACGGGTGCGTTCGGTACTGCGGTTGATCTCTACCAGGTTCCAGGGGGAGTAGGTGCCGTCTTCATCCGAATAATTAAAAGCTGCGCCCTCGTCACTTTTGAGCAGTGAATTGGTCAGGGTGATAATGTCGGCATCCGTGTCGCACTTGTAGGTTACCAGCGGGTAGATGGTCTCAGCAGCGGATACGCTGGTGCTGCCGGCAGTGATAACAGTGACTAGCGTTAAGCATATTAATTTATTCATATTAGCGCTCATAAGCAGGATAATATTTACAAGCAGTCCGGTTACTCCCTCCTTTGAATGCGCTGAGTAAATCAGCATGCTGCTACAAACAGTATAGTAAATAATAAAATTTATTTTTTAACTTTTTGATTATCCACAATAAACCGCGTTATTCCTGGTAGTAATAATCGTATTTATCCAGCAGAGCTTTCATAAAGGACCAGGCTTCGTTATAGGTCAGGCCGCTTTCTTTTGGAATGACAATTTTTATATACAGTTTTTTCGGATATTTCTTTTTAAGTTTTTTCAGCCTGTTATGTAACTGTTTTTCCGAGACCACGGTGTAGTTCTTGTCACCGGAATCTTTAAAGCGAATGCGTTCCTTGCCCTTGATGCGTTCATAGTTGACGCTGACCACGTATTTGCCTTTGGCAGTACGGGCAGGTTTGATCAGCTTGTCGTATTTGACTTTCAGTGAACCGAAATCGTCTTCCAGCGCGGCCAGTTTCCGCGACTGCTGATCCCGCTCCCGGGTGATAATAATAATCTCCCGGTTTTTCTCTTCCAGGTTCCTGTGCTGTTGCTGAACATCGATATTAAGCCGGGAAAGATTGCTCTCCAGCGCCGATATCTGCGAGCTTAGGCGGCTGACCTGCTGTTCTGTCTTGCTGACCGAATCTTTCAGTTGCTGGTTCTCCGACAGAACAATCACAATCTGCCGGTCCTTGTCCTCGAGCTCAACATTCAGCTGGTTGGCCTGTTCACTGGCCTGCATCAGCTGCATACGCAACATGGATATTTCATTTTGCGCCTGTGCCAGTTGCTCCTCCAGAGTGGCGTTTTCCTCGGAGGTGTCATGGATGATTTTTACCGCCTGTTCTTCCGCTGCCATACTATTGCGCAGCTGGTCCAGCAGTTCCCAGTTCCGGACCATCAGCAGCATGGAGGTGAGCAGGAAGATAATCACCACCACCATCATGATGTCGGTAAAGGACGGCCAGAAGCTTTCGCTATTCAGGTGCCGGTTGCGCAGATCAACAAATTCTTCGTTCACGTGTTTTTCCTGCCGCTGGCTAGTCGACTGACAGGCGGAAGCCCGAGCGAAGTAGTGCCTTGATTTCTTCGATATCCATGCCCAGGCGCGTCAGGCGGTCGGCGTAGGTGGCACTGAGGGTATTGAGGTTGCGTCCGGCTTCGGAGAAATCGATCTGGGTCTGGGTCATGACATGGGCGGCTTCATGCAGGGCTTTGACCAGGTTGCTGATCTCGTGCAGCATGCTGTCGGTCTGGTAGGTGAAGCGCGGCATGATATAAAGCGTGGTGGCCTGTTCAATGCCGCTTAACAGTTCGGTCTGCACGTCGGTGAGTTTCATATAGAAGTAACCGAAGAACAGGTAGCATACGATGGCAGTGGCGGTAGTAGACAGCGCGGTCGACATGCCATGGATAACAATACTCATGCCGCTGATGCCGTCAGCACTGTCGATAATATCGGAGGCACCCATGAGGGCGATGGACAGGGAAATAATAGTGCCGAAAACACCGGTAAGAATCAGGATATTGCTGATAAAGCGCGGCAGGCTGAGGCGGGTGCTTTCGGTGGCCATCAATGTCGATGCCAGGGCACTGTGGTTCACCGCCACATTGTGCTTGCTGATTTCCAGAACCGAGGTGTAGCGGTTATAGATCAGGCTTTTTTTGTTGATGCGTTCGGTCGGCAGGCTGTCGCTGTTCTGCATGTTCTGAATAAATCGTTTGAGCGCGCTTTCTTCCTTGCTGTAACGCAGCAGCAGGCCGATGATGCGGAATATGCCCAGTAAAAACAGGCTGAGAATGCTGCCATTGACTATATAGCCGGTACTGGTGGCCTGGTTTCTAATGTACAGGTTAAGCAGAAACTCATGGTTGATTAACAGTAAAAAACCGAGCAGTACCGATAATAATAAAAACTGAAATAAAACATTCCGGCTGTAATTTGTTTTGTACTGGATCATGATGCTGCCTGCTGAGTTGTGCTGTGAGCCCTGGAAAAGACGATTGACGCAAGGAAAAATCGACCGCCAGCTTAAAAATCAGGCGTATATTAGCATAAAGTAATGGATGGCATCAGTAATATATATAAAAAACAATGGCTTGCATAAAGGCGGACGGGCTTTTCCCTGTATGTCCTTTATTAATGGTCCGGGCCAAAGTTCATGCCAATGGAAAGGCGGTGTCGTTCGCTGTTATTTTTGCTGACCTGGTGAGGCACATCGGGTTTGAAGAACACAAAATTGCCACTTTGCGGTGTGATTTCGATTTTTTCTGTATCCGGGTGCAGAATCAAATTACCCGAATTTTCCGCAGCGTACAGGTAGTAGACGCCGGACAGCAGTTCATCGTCGTCGTCATGGGTGTGCAGGGTGGTGGTGGCACCGGGCGGCATGTAATTAAACCAGTAGCCGGCACGCAGATTGTTTCTGTTGAGAATTTTTTCTGCCTGGCACACGGCCTCCTGGATAAGCTCGCCCAGTTGCGGAATATGCTGTTCGTTCAGATAGATATTCTCGTAGCGGCCTTCGAACAGGTGGGTTCTGAGTATCCCGGGCTTTTGATACAGCTCGAGGAATGAAGCGGTGATGGCTTCATTGTGTTCAGTAACCGCCGGTGGTGCCTGTACCCGCCAGAAATTGTCAGCCTCGGTCATAAAGGTGATGTTGTTATTGCTGATTGTTCAGGATTTTTAAAGCAGATTTTTCAAACCGGATTTTTTAAAAACAGCCCGGCCAGTCCCGCGCCAGGTGATTTATATTACCCGCGAAAACTTGCGGCCTTCCTTCTGCTGCTGCAAGTATCGGTCAAACTGCATGCATATCGACCGTGCCAGTAGCCGGCCGGTGGTGGTGACGCTGAGTTCATCATCCTCGATTTTGACCAGGCCGTCATCCGCCATTTGCTTCAGATTATCCAGTGATGACTTGAAGTAGCTTTTGAAGCTTATATGCCAGCGGTTTTCCAGTTTTTTGATATCAAGCCGGTTATTGCACATCAGCTGGTTGATGATTTCACGGCGCAGAACATCATCGGCCTCAAGTTCAATGCCACGGAAAACCGGTATGCGGTTCTGTTTCAGGCGTTCTTCGTATTCATCAATGGTGCGCACGTTCTGGCTGTAATTATCGCCGATGCGGCTGATGGCGGTGATGCCCATGGCCACGATGTCACAATCAGCGTGGGTGGAATAACCCTGGAAATTGCGGTGCAGGCTGCCTTCCTGCTGTGCTTTTACCAGTGAGTCGGATGCTTTGGCGAAATGGTCCATGCCGATATAGACATAGCCGGCATCCTGCAGTTTATCGATGCAGCGCTGAAGGATGCTGAGTTTTTCTTCCGGGGAAGGCAGTTCATCTTCGTTAATGCGGCGTTGTGGTTTAAACATTTCCGGCAGGTGGGCATAGTTATAAATCGCTATGCGATCCGGGTTCAGCTTAATGGTCGTGTCCAGTGTCTCACTGAAACTTTCCAGTGACTGTTTTGGCAGGCCATACATCAGGTCAATGTTAATCGACTCGTAATGCAGTTCGCGGGCATCGGTGATGTGCTGCAGGATCTGTTCGGTTGACTGAACGCGGTTTACCGCTTTCTGCACATCGGCATCAAAGTCCTGTACCCCGAAACTGATACGGTTAAAGCCAAGGTTGTGCAGGTTTTTTAAACGTTCGCTATCAACCGTGCGCGGGTCGACTTCAATACCGAACTCGACCTGGTCGTTTGCCGGCACATTGAAATTTTCACGGATGCATTCGATGATTTCGTATATTTCCTTATCGCTTAGAAAAGTGGGGGTGCCGCCGCCCCAGTGTATCTGTGATACTTCCCGGTCTTTTGCAAATAAAGCACCCTGTAATTTTA
>JAJRTD010000064.1 GCA_024278435.1 Gammaproteobacteria bacterium
CCGACTATGCCCGGCTCAGGTACATCATGCTCATTGTCATCGTCTGAGCAACGTTTTTTGCAATCATAGTCTCTCCAGTAGTCGCGATCTTTTTTATAATCGAACCTTTTATCCAGTTATCCAGGAAAACCCATTTTTCAGCCCGTTTCTTTCTTGAGTCATTCTCCCAGACAACCTGCCTGGCCGATCTCTTCTTATACTTGCTTTTCCATGCCTTCTTCTTCAGTACCTTAGAGGCATAGGCGTCATAATCATTGCTGGATTTATAGTTATTTCTATCATCACTGGAATGTGATGGTATGGCCAGAATTGCTCAACTGTATGCTGCAAACACTACCAGTAATAATAATTTAGTTATTCTCATTACATATGCCCCGGCTTTTATCATTTATTTGTTATTTATTAAACTTGGTCTTGCAACATGCATGCCATTTTTTCGACACCTCGCATGCCTTATGCGGAAAACCAACTTAATCAGTTGATAATTAAAGAAATACGTAACGTTATTTTTACAAAAAAACCAGCGGCGTAAAAACCGCTGGTTGTAATAAACATAAAAATTGTAAATTATTGTGACGGCCAATTTACCCAATGCGCCGCTGCAAGCATGTTTTAGAACCGGTAAACCGTTGAAAACAAAAACCATTAAGCCAATAACCGGTTTCTGACGGTCATTATCGGCTGTAAATAATTGTGATGCCTGGCAGCAGGCTGTGGACAAGGCCACGACACCGCCGCTCAATCAGGCAGGAAAACGATTAAAACAGCGCGTTGATACCAAGCATATACACGGTTCGTTTGTATGCAAAAATATCTTCCGTTGAACGGTTATCGGTATACTCGATTTTTGCCCGAAACTTGATATCACCTGTTATGCGGTAGTCCGCATATGCCGCCGCTTTAACCCGGTTATCCTTGCGGTCCTGGTTGGCTGTTGCCGGATAGCTACTGGCACGGTAGGACAGGTCACCGGTGAGGCGCCACTCACGATTTAATATACTGGTATAACGGCCACGCAGGGTATGCCGGGTTGGCGAGTAACTGTACTGCCCTGCCCGCGGACCGGTAGCGATGGTCAGATCATTTCGATCATTGAGCTCCAGCTCGTAATATAGCCGGCTGTTATCACTCTTCCGGTAGAGCCGGTATTCCGCACGCAAGCGCTGGCGCCAGCCTTCGAGGTAATCAAACAGTACGTTATCACTTTTGATATCCTCGTAATTATAACGCAGGAACAGATATTCATTGCGTGATAATGTATGCCTGGCCTGTGCGCCGAGGTTGGCAATGGTCTGGTAATCCTCACCACCGTAATTGCTTTTGTTCAGGTCCAGTGAGAATTTCCCCTGCCAGCGGCGATTGAACCGGCGCATGTTCTGGACACCGACACCATATTCATACTCATCAAAAATATCTTCATTGAGATAATTTATATTGTAGAAATAAGCCTCACCCAGCCAGCCATTCTTACGGTTTCCGGAAAAAAGGTAATCGCCAGATGCAACAATTTCTGAAAAGCTGTCAGACCTTTCATCGGCAATACCAAGGGGCGCGAAATTCACATTATCATCGTAGCCTAACGATGCACTGAGGTAACCCGTCCATTTTTCGGTAAACCACTGTGGCTGTTTTTTCTGCTTCATGTCCTTAAGGTTTTGTCCTGCCAGGGCCGCCAGCTTTTTGTCCTTGCTGTTTTTAGCAACACTGGAAAACCATTTTTCGGCCGTTTTTTTATCATTCTGCTGTAAAGCGACCAGCCCGAGGTTATATTCCGCCAGGTACTTCATATCCCTGTATTTTCGTACCTTGTTAAAATATTCACCGGCTTTTTTATACTCGCCCAGCTTGTAGTAACTGCTGGCAAGATTGTAATAAAGGGCCGGGGACTTCATGCCCTTGGCTTCTGCTTTTTTGAATGTCTTGACTGCGGCTGCGTAATAGCCCTGGTTAAAAGATTCCGCACCTTTCCTGAATTCGTCCTGTGACGTTGTTTGTGCCGCCTGAACAAGCGGAGAGGCAAAAGCAGTCAACGCCATCACCAGCACAAACCACAGTTTATTATTAATCGAGTTCATTTCTATTTATCCTGTAACAAACTTTAAACGCAGAAAAACCTCTCCCTTTGATATAAGGGAGAGGCTTTATCTGTGATGAACCAGCTCAGTTCATCAACAAACGTGATGCATATAATACTAACACCCGTTCTTACTGAGCGTCATGTGATGACATATCATTATCCTGTTCAGGCGCATTAGCCTCCGGTCCTGACATTTCATCACGTGACATGTCATCACCGTGATCGATAGAGTCATCACGCTCAACTTCTTCACGATCCATACCGTCATGTTCTATATCTTTACGGTCTTCACGATCCATTTCTGTTTCGCGCTCATGTTCATCTTCACGGTCCATATCACGTTCGTGCTCTTCTTCACGATCCATATCACGCTCATGGTCATCTTCACGATCCATTTCGTGGTCACGGTCATCGCCTTCCGCATCATGTTCCTTATCACGATCCATTTCATTGTCATGGTCTTTACTGGCGGTTTCCATGCC
>JAJRTD010000065.1 GCA_024278435.1 Gammaproteobacteria bacterium
CCTTGCGATATAGCACTGCTCTGGAAGCACTACTTTGCCGCAGCCCTGGTATGCGATTTACGGCGCTATGGTGCGGTGTATAAAAACAACAATCGCCCGGGAGCGGACAACTATTTTCCCGGCCGGGTCACGAACCTGGGCCTGGAGTTTATGCGCCCCCCGGTCGACCTGTTCCAGCCGTAATGACAGATCCTGACTGTTCTTTATCACCGGCCGGTCATCCAGCAGTAGCCAGATGGTATGCCCGGCTTCAGTATTTAATCCCGGCCTCAGGTTCAAGGTCACCGTCAGATATATTTCGTCCCTGATAGTCTGCTTGTTGGCAGGAGAAACGATATCGAACTGCAGGTATTTAAATTCGGCCGGCTTGCCGGCTTTATCGTCGGCTCTGTCATCGCCGGCAGCTTTTGCCTCAGGCCCATCGACCACCGAAATAGGCGGCGGGGTAAATTTCTCTGCAGACTCAAACGGTGTATCGGAATAAACAACATTGCCCTCGGCGTCCAGGCCACGATACAGGGCGGCACTGACGTATCCACTGCAGAACAGCAGGATTAAAACCAGGGTTTTCGACAGTCTGTTTTTCATAAGCATCACCATGCTGCCCGGCGAAGGAACAGCAATATTAAGTGGTCAGGGCAAAATCTCTTTAAAGTTACTCAGCACGGCAAACTGCTTGCTTGATATGGCATCACCCATACTATCCGGCTGCTGAATACCGTAACAATAGCGGATACCATAATCATGGGCACTTTCCAGTACCTCAAGATTATCATCGATCAACAGCGTTTTACTCTTATTATACGGCTCATCAGCCTGCAGCTTCTCCCAGAAACCTTCGTTTTCCTTTGCCAGGCCGATATCATGGGCATTGATAATATTATCAAAATGAATATGCAGGCCGGTTTTTTCCATCTTCAGGTCCAGGCTGACAGGATGGGCATTGGTCACCAGCACCACCCGTTTATGATGGTCATTCAGCCACTGCAGAAAATTAACCACTTCGGGGCGAATGGCTATTTTCTCTGCCATATCATGCTTCAGCTGGCCAATATCCAGTGCCAGTTCACGTGTCCAGAAGTCCACGCAGTACCAGTCCAGGCTGCCACGCGCATCGGAATAGCGCTGCATTAACTGCTGGTGAGCCTCGTCTTCTGACAGCTCATGCTTTTGTGCATAACACAGCGGAACATGCTGCAACCAGAAATAGTTATCAAAGTGCAAATCCAGCAGGGTTCCATCCATATCCAGCAACACGGTTTCAATATTTTCCCAGTCCGGGGCCTTATCACGGGCTTTTGACAGGATTTTTTTACTATCTGCATCTATAGTCATGTTTATATTATACAATGTGTTCCCGCGACGAGTCGTGGCAATACCCGTTTTCAACATCAACCTGAAAAGAATAGAAATATGAGTCACTCACTGGATCTGGACAGCAACACCCTGGAAAAACTTTGCCTTGAATGCGTCAATATTGCACGCGATGCCGGCGAGGCCATCCTGGCCGTATACAACACCGAGTTTGATGTTGAAGAAAAAGACGACAAATCACCGCTGACCGCCGCCGACATGGCATCACACAACCTGATTATGCAGCGCCTGGAAGAACTGACGCCGAATATCCCGATACTGTCGGAAGAGTCTGCCAGGCTGCCGTTTGCCGAACGCTCAAGCTGGGAAACCTACTGGCTGGTTGACCCGCTGGACGGCACCCGCGAGTTCGTTAAGCGCAACGGCGAGTTCACCGTCAATATCGCCCTGATTCACCGGCACAAAAGCATTATCGGCGTCATTAATGTACCGGTTCTGGATGTTGATTATTACGCCTGGAAAGATGGCGGCAGCTACAAGATTGAACAGCGTGGTGAAGCGAAAAAGATTTCCGTGAAAAAACTTAACGGCGATGCAAAACTCACCGTCGCCGGCAGCCGTTCTCATGGCTCGGAAATGATGCAGAAATACATGGAAAAACTGGGTGATGTTGAAATGATCAGCATGGGCAGCTCTCTGAAATTCTGCCTGGTTGCCGAAGGCCGTGCCGACCTCTACCCCCGCCTGGGGCTGACTTCGGAATGGGATACCGCGGCGGCGCACTGCATTGTAGAGCAGGCCGGCGGTTATATTTCCAAAACCGATATGACACCACTTGAGTACAATACCAAAGACAGTCTGCTCAACCCGTTTTTCTTTGTTTATGGTGATAACAGCCGCGACTGGTCACAGTACCTTGATGAGTAGTCACCAGCGGCGCCGGATTTGCCGGCGATAACGGATGCGCATGGTTAATACCAGTATGCCGGCCATACTTAACAGGATGGATGCAATAAACACGATCGCTGAATTAATCAGTACACTGCCGCCCAGTCCCACACCCAGGTAAATAAACGGCAGCAGTTCATAAAGCATTCTGGGAAGCATTTCGGCCCTTTTGTTATTTTGATAGATACCGCCCTGATAGACAGACGCAGCAATCGGACTATTATTCCGTCTCCAGGGCATTAAAATCCTCCACCCACCACTTTTTTCGCAGTAGAATACGGATAAAGTTATCAATACACTCTGAAATTACCAACATGAAAATACTCGTTGCAGGTGGCGCCGGATACATCGGCTCACACATGGTCAAACAGCTGGCAACAGCCGGCTTTGATGTCATTACCCTGGATAACCTGAGCTACGGTTACCGGGACGCAGTAAAATACGGTGAGTTCATCAAGGGCGATTTAGGCGATGACTCGGTACTGGACTCTGTTTTCAAAGCCGGTGACATCGATGCGGTGATGCATTTCGCCGGTTTTATCCAGGTGGGTGAATCGGTGCTGAAGCCCTCCATGTATTACCACAACAACGTAACCAATACCCTGACCCTGCTCGACGCCATGCTGCGCCATAATGTGAAAAATTTTATTTTTTCATCCACTGCGGCCATCTTTGGCGAACCCGATTACACGCCGATAGACGAAAAACACCCGAAACAACCGATCAATCCTTACGGCCATTCCAAGCTGATGATTGAACAGGTGCTTGA
>JAJRTD010000066.1 GCA_024278435.1 Gammaproteobacteria bacterium
CACGAGGTTGGCGCCACCACCGGGCGTGACCGTCGTTGCGGCTGGTTTGACGCCGTGGCCCTGCGCCGTGCTGCGCAGATTAACAGCCTGACCGGTTTATGTATCACCAAGCTGGACGTGCTGGATGGACTGAAAACCATAAGAATGTGTGCCAGTTATGAGTACCAGGGTGAAAACCTGCATATGCCGCCACTGGGCGCCGATGCCATTGAACAGTGTAAACCGGTGTACGAGTCCATGCCGGGCTGGTCAGAATCAACCGTCGGCGCTAAAAGTCTTGATGACCTTCCGGAAAATGCCAGGAATTATCTGAAGCGCCTGGAGGAAATGGTTGGTGTTCCGGTTGATATCGTTTCTACCGGGCCGGAACGTGATGAAACCATTGTTTTAAATCATCCTTTCGGTTAGGCAGTCATTGTGGAATAAATCCTGCTCTGTCTCGTCTTTACTGTTTGCAGGAGCGTGTTTTCCACCATCGCCCGGACGAATAAATATAGAGATAAACTGAACTTTTTTTACATGCAGTTGACTGATCTGTAATGCATTAAAATAATGGCTTAGCGTGGCCGGACAAACTATCCTTAATCTGTGAACACCAGACACTACAATCTATTGCGTTATGTACTCATCATTCTACTGGTGATTACGCCCCTGCGCAGTGTGTTTGCTGCACAGTTTATGAGCTGCGATATGAAAACCCCGTCTTCACCGGCGATGTCTGCTACGGCGTCAAGGATGGAACACTGCATGCATATGACAGACGTCCAGGCAACAGAAAAACGGTCTGCTGATAAGCAACAGGGTAATTTCCATAACAGCCATCGAATAAAAAGCTGTTGTGATGGTGATGGCGCCTGTATGAGTGACTGTCATTTTGCCATGTCAGCTTCCCTGTTTATGCAGCGTGCAGAATATTCAACAGCAATGTTGCATACATATCTTTTCGACAATCTTTCAGCCGCACTTTTAGTGCGTGAATTAAGCCCCCCTTCAAGGCCTCCTCTGGCTCTTTATAGTTAATTTATTTATTTAACAGTTTTGATCTGTTACATTTGTTCGATCAATTCTAGATAACCTGTTTTAACTATGGAGATGGCCATGTGTCATTTATCTTTACCCCGGTTTTTAACGCATAAAAACTTTTTTTCTGCTTCTACCGTTAGTGCCGGTCTGCTTGTTTCCAGTTTGCTGATAAGCAGCAGTGTACTGGCGCTTGACCTGAAGCAGGCAGAAAAGCTTGCAGTTCAATCGGATCCGTCAATCGAAAGCTTTAAGGCAACATCCCGTTCATTTGAAGAAGAGTCATATGCTGACGATACTCTGCCGGATCCAAAGCTGCGTTTGGGCGCTTCCAATCTGCCGGTTGATACTTTTGCTCTTGGCCAGGAGGGCATGACGCAACTTAAGGTCGGTATTCAACAGAGCTTTCCGGCTGGTGACACCCTTGAAATAAAGCAACAGCAGTCAAAATTCCTTTCAAGTTCGGCTTTGGCTCTTGCCAGCGATGCGGAGCTGAAAATTCTGCGTGATGTCCGTGAGACTTACCTGAATCTGTATTATGAGATTTCTGCACATCAGATTATTCTGGAAACCAAGAACCTGTTTTCAGACCTGGTGACGATCACTGAATCAATCTATGCTGCCGGGCGTGCAAGTCAGCAGGATGTGGTGCTGGCAAACCTTGAACTTGCCCGGCTGGATGACCGCATAACAAAAATTCAGGCAAGAGAAGAGGGCTACCGGGCTACACTGGCACAATGGATTGGCGACCCGGCATGGAACTCAATCAGCCTGCAGTTCCCTGCATTACCCGCATTGCACGAAAACGTTGATCTTAACCAGGTAATTCCACAGCATCCGCTGATACGCTCTGAAAGCGCAAGGGTTGATGCCAACAAGCAGATGATTGAAATGGCGAAACAGGAATACAAGCCCGGCTTCAGCGCCTTTGTCGATTATGGTTATCGCTCCGGACAGAATCCGGATAATACCGACCGGGTCGATTTCCTTACAGCAATGGTCACTATGGATATACCGCTGTTTACCGAAAACCGGCAGGATAAAAAAGTGTCGGCCAATGTGCAGAAAACCGCAGCTGCACAGCATTCAAAAGATGACAAGCTGAGACGCCTGAAGCAGTACTACGAAAAAAATTATTATTTATGGCAGCGTCTTGGCGAACGTGAAGCGCTGTATACAAAAAGCCTGTTGACCTCGGCAAGAAATAACACCGCTACGGCCTTAACCGCCTACCAGAGTGGCGTGTCTGAATTTAATACTTTAATGCGTGCAGAAATAACCGAACTGGATGTCCGTCTGGAAGATTTACGTGTGCGCGTTGACCGTGCCGTTGCACAGGCGAGACTGCTTTATATTACAGGAGATACTAACAATGAAACCAAATAAACTTATCGCCTCATCGGCAGTCGTGTTACTTTCTGCCTGTTTAACACTGGGTCATATGACTGCAGCGGTGGCCGCAGCAGATAAGGAAATCCTTTACTGGGTGGCACCGATGGATCCGAACTACAAACGGGATAAACCCGGAAAATCACCCATGGGTATGGATCTGATTCCTGTGTATGCCGGTGAAGAAGGCCAGTCCGGCAGCACGGTTACCATTTCACCGACAGTTGTGCAGAACCTCGGGGTGCGTACCGCCAAAAGTGAACGGACCCGGTTATGGCGTGGTATCGATACCGTCGGTTATGTTGATTACGATGAATCAAAAGTCAGTCATATCCATTTGCGTACCGAGGGCTGGATCGAAAAGCTGACGATTGAGTCAGAGGGTGACCGTGTCAAAAAGAATCAATTCCTGTTTGATGTGTATTCCCCGTTGCTGGTCAGTGCCCAGGAGGAACTGGTTACCGCCATTGCTACCGGCAACAAGAACCTGATCAATGCATCGAAGGAACGTCTGTCAGCCCTGGGTATCTCCGACAAGCAGATACGTGAGTTGCAGAAAAACAGAAAGGTAAAACAGATTATTTCTGTTTACTCCCCGCAGGATGGCGTGGTTTCGCATTTCCCGGTACGTGACGGCATGTTTGTCAAACCGACAAATGATGTGATGACACTGGCTGACTTGTCCAGTGTCTGGGTGCTGGCGGAAGTATTCGAGCGTCAGGCCGAGTGGGTCAAGGTCGGGCAGCCGGCAGAAGTCAGGTTGTCTTATATTCCGGGTCGTGTATGGGAAGGGGAGGTTGAGTACATTTACCCGACACTGGATCCAAAAACCCGTACCCTGAAAGTCCGACTGCGTTTTGATAATCCGGGTGAGAAACTGAAACCCAATATGTATGCCAATGTCAAAATCTACGGTGGTGCAAAGACAGACACTATCGTGATCCCACTGGAAGCCCTGATCCGTACCGGTCGTGAAGAGCGGGTTATTATTGCAAAAGGCGAAGGTCGTTTCGAAGCACGTACCGTTACCGCCGGTATCGAAAGTGGCGATTTTGTCGAGATACTTGAAGGCCTTGATGACAACGAAACCGTTGTTACTTCCGCTCAGTTCCTGATCGATTCAGAAGCCAGTATGCGTGCCAGTCTTAACCGTATGGCCGAACCCGAGGGCTCGGCAGCAGCGGCCGCCGACAAACCGGAAGCAGTAACCGGTAATGGCGTTATTCAGGGCATTATGGCGGATGAAAACAAGATCTCGCTGGAGCATGATCCGATTGCAGCACTGGACTGGCCGGCGATGACCATGGATTTTGACGTGATGGGTGATGTAGATCTGAGCAAGTTTTCCGTGAACGAGCGGGTGATGTTCCAGCTGGAAAAACACGGTGACAACTACATGATTACCTCTATTCATTACATGGATGGGCCTACTAAAGAAGGAGTTGAGTAATCATGCTGGCTAAACTTATTGAATGGTCAATCAACAACCGTTTTATGGTGTTGATGCTGACCTTTATTGTCACCGGCGCCGGTATTTATTCGGTTAAGCAGATACCGCTGGATGCCTTGCCCGACCTGTCGGATGTACAGGTGATCATTAAAACCAACTTCCCGGGTCAGGCACCGCAGGTGGTGGAAGACCAGGTGACCTATCCGCTGACCACGGCCATGCTGTCGGTACCTAAGGCAGTGAACGTGCGCGGTTATTCCTTCTTTGGTGACTCTTATGTTTACGTTATTTTTGAAGACGGTACCGATATGTACTGGGCGCGCTCGCGTGTGCTGGAGTATCTCAGCCAGGTGACCAGCAAGTTACCGGCGGCAGCCAGGCCCGAACTGGGGCCGGACGCCACCGGTGTTGGCTGGGTGTATGAGTATGCACTGGTTGACCGCACTGGCGGCCAGGATCTGTCGCAGCTGCGCAGTATCCAGGACTGGTTCCTGAAATACGAACTGCAAACGGTGCCCGGTGTTTCCGAGGTGGTCACCATCGGCGGTATGGTCAAACAGTACCAGGTGGTACTGGACCCTGACAGCCTGCGTGCCTATAACCTGCCACTGGCAAAAGTGAAGCGTGCAATACAGCGCGGTAACCAGGAAGTCGGTGGTTCGGTGATCGAAATGGCCGAAGCGGAATACATGGTGCGAGCGACCGGTTATGTCAATGAGCTGGATGACCTGCGTAATATCCCGCTGGGGGTCAACAAGCAGGGCACGCCCATCCTGTTAAAAGACGTGGCCCAGGTCCGGCTGGGGCCGCAGTTACGCCGCGGCATCGCCGAGCTCAATGGTGAAGGTGAAGTCGTTGGCGGTGTTATTGTCATGCGTTTTGGGGAGAATGCACTGAAAACCATCAAGGCCGCCAAGGCCAAGCTGGAGGTGCTTGCACGCAGCCTGCCCGAAGGCGTGGAAATTGTTGAAACCTATGACCGCTCGGCGCTGATCGAACGTTCCGTCGAAACACTCTTTGGCAAGCTGGTTGAAGAGTTTATTGTTGTTGCCCTGGTCTGTGGCATCTTCCTGTTTCATCTGCGTTCGGCGCTGGTCATTATCTTCTCTTTGCCAGTGGGTATCCTGATTGCCTTCATTATCATGGATCGCATGGGCATTAACGCCAATATTATGTCGTTGGGGGGTATCGCGATTGCCATCGGCGCCATGGTGGATGCCGCCATTGTGATGGTGGAGAACGTGCATAAACACATGGAGAAAACCCAGATAACGGATGAAAACCGATGGCAAATCATGCTGGAGGCCTCGAAAGAAGTGGGGCCACCGCTGTTCTTTTCGCTGCTGATTATCACCCTGAGTTTTCTGCCGGTGTTTACCCTGGAGGCCCAGGAGGGGCGCATGTTCGCACCCCTGGCATTTACCAAAACCTTTGCCATGGCGGGGGCGGCATTCCTGTCGATTACCCTGGTGCCGGTATTAATGGGTTATTTTATTCGTGGCCATGTAACACCCGAGCATAAAAATCCGGTCAACCGGGTATTGATTGCCAGTTACCGGCCATTGATCGATATGGTTCTGCATTCACCGAAAATTGTACTGATTGGTGCATTGTTCCTGATTGTCGTTGGCATGTGGCCGTTACAGCACCTGGGTTCGGAGTTTATGCCGGAACTGGATGAAGGCGATTTACTGTACATGCCGAGTGCTTTCCCGGCGGTTTCTGCCGGCAAGGCGCAGCAGCTGCTGCAGCAGACCAACAAGTTGATAAAAACCGTACCAGAGGTGAAAACCGTATTCGGCAAGGTCGGGCGTGCAGAAAGCGCAACCGATCCGGCACCGTTAACCATGATCGAGACCACGATTCTGCTCAGGCCGCATGAGGAATGGCGCGAAGGCATGACCATGGACAAGCTGAAAAAAGAGCTGAACGAGCTGATCCAGTTTCCCGGTCTGACCAATGCCTGGGTAATGCCGATCAAGAACCGCATCGATATGCTGGCTACCGGTATCAAGACCCCGGTAGGCATAAAAGTGGCCGGCCCGAACCTGCTTAAAATTCAGGATATCGGTAAGGAAATCGAAAAAGTCCTGTACCAGGTACCGGGTACCATTTCGGTTTATGCCGAACGTGTTGCCGGTGGTCGTTATGTTACGGTTGATATCAATCGCCGTGAAGCCGCGCGCTTTGCTCTCAATATTGCTGACATTCAGGAAGTGGTTAAAACCGCCCTGGGTGGTATGCAGGTGGCAATGACGGTAGAAGGTCTGGAGCGTTATCCGATCAATGTACGTTATCCGCGTGACGTGCGTAACTCGCTGGAAAAACTGCGTAATCTGCCCCTGGTGACACCGGCAGGCGCACGTATTCCACTGGGTGAGGTGGCGGATATACGGATCGATGACGGTCCCGGTCTGATTAAAACAGAAAACGCCCGTCTGAACGGCTGGATCTATATTGATATTGAAGGTCGTGACCTGGGCTCTTATGTGATTGATGCGCAGAAGGCCGTTGCGGACAATATCGAGCTGCCGGCAGGGTATTCCATTTCCTGGTCCGGTCAGTATGAGTTTATGGTTCGTGCGGTAGAGCGGCTGTCTATTGTTGTGCCGGTTACCCTGGTCATTATTATCCTGCTGCTTTATATGAACTTCCGTAATCTGACCGAAGTGTTCATTATTATGGGCACCCTGCCGATGGCGCTGGTTGGCGGTTTCTGGCTGTTGTATCTGCTGGACTATAATATGTCGGTTGCTGTCGGTGTCGGCTTTATCGCCCTGGCCGGTGTGTCCGTTGAAATCGGGGTGGTGATGCTTGTCTATCTCAACCATGCACTGGAGAAACATATCAAAGAGGCCGAACGACAGGGTGTGCCATTGACGGTTGATGAAATACGCTCAGCCGTTATTGATGGCGCACTG
>JAJRTD010000067.1 GCA_024278435.1 Gammaproteobacteria bacterium
AAAATAATTTTTGGCACTTTACGACTCCTCTGCTTCCGCTGTTGATTCAGGGCCTGAAGCATATTCTTCAATTGAATGCCCCTGCATCGCGGATTTAATATTTGAATTCATACGACGTGCGACATAGTCTTCGCACGTGCTCTCTAACTGTTTGATTGCCTGCTTGATGGCCTCGACATCGTCACCCTGCTTAACATCGGCAAGCTGTTGGCGGGCCGCCTGAATTGCTGACATTTCATCGGCCGACAGCAGCTGCTCACCGTCCACGGCAAGGGCGGAATCCAGTGCTTCCAGCACCCGGTCGGCCTCTACCTGCTGTTCGCGCAGGCTACGTAGATGCATATCTTCTTCGGCGTGTTCAATGGAATCGCGCAACATGGTTTCCACTTCAGAATCACTTAAACCATAAGACGGTTTGACATCAACGCTGGCTTCCACACCGCTATTTTCCTCACGCGCACTGACTATCAGCAGGCCATCGGCATCCACCTGGAAGGTGACCCGGATACGGGCAGCACCGGCCACTTGCGGCGGAAAACCGCGTAATTCGAAACGGGCCAGTGAACGGCAGTCTGTCACCAGTTCACGCTCGCCCTGTAAAACATGCACGGCCATGGCTGTCTGGCCATCTTTATAGGTAGTAAAATCCTGTGCCTTGGCTGTTGGAATAGCAGTATTGCGGTGAATGATTTTTTCCACCAGGCCGCCCATGGTTTCAATGCCCAGCGACAACGGGATAACGTCCAGCAGCAGCATTTCATCTTCGGGCTTGTTGCCGACCAGTACATCGGCCTGTAAAGCCGCGCCGGTGGCAACCACCTTGTCGGGATCGATACCGGTCAACAGCTCACAGCTGAAAAAGTCCGCAACCATTTCACGCACCAGCAATGTCCGGGTTGAACCGCCGACCATGACCACTTCACGGATATCATCGTTACCGACACCGGCATCACGCAAGGCGCGACGGCACGACATCAGGGTTTTTTTCACCAAAGGTGTCAGCAGCTGTTTCAACTGCTCACGGTCCAGACTGCCCTGCCATTGAATGCCGTTCAGCTCAAGTTCAATAGCAGCTTCGTCAACATCGGCCAGCGCTTCCTTGGCGCGACGCGCCTGTTGCATGATCAGGCGCTTTATTTCCGGGGTGTCGAACTCGGCCAGTTCCGGGTGCTGCTGTTTAACCTGCTGCAGTATCCAGCGGGTGATTTCATAATCAAAGTCATCACCGCCCAGGGAGCTGTTACCGCCGGTGGCCAGCACTTCAAAAACGCCTTTGTTCAGGCGCAGGATGGAGATATCAAAGGTGCCGCCACCGAGGTCATAGACGGCAATAACCCCTTCATTGCCGGTATCCAGGCCGTAGGCAACCGCTGCCGCCGTAGGCTCATTCAGCAGGCGCAATACTTTTATACCGGCAAGACGTGCCGCATCTTTGGTTGCCTGGCGCTGGGCATCATCAAAATAGGCAGGCACGGTAATCACCGCGCCGCTCAGTTCGTCACCCAGGGTAGCGACGGCCCGCTTTTTCAGGGCCTTCAGGATTTCTGCCGAAACTTCTATGGCGCTGACATTACCGCTACGGGTTTTAATCCGCGGAACGCTGCTGTCAGTCTTGGCAAAATGATAGGAATGGTGGGCATCATCGGTATTGATATCCTCTATACCACGGCCCATAAAACGTTTTACCGAAACGATGGTATTTAAAGGATCGCTGACGCTGTACTGCAGGGCCTGTTCACCGACCAGGATTCCATCCTCACCGTAATGCACAACAGAAGGCAGCAAATGTGAACCCTCTGCATCCGGCAGGGTATCAACCTCGCCGCTACGCACGGTAGCAACCAGTGAATTGGTGGTGCCCAGATCTATGCCCACGGCAAGACGGTGCTGGTGCGCGGTGGTTGACTGCCCGGGTTCTGCTATCTGTATAAGTGCCATAAAATGCTAACTCATTAACTCATCTTCGATATCGGCAATACGCGTATCTATTTCTTTTTTTGCTTTTTGCATAAACTGTAGTTTACGAATCCATTCACGGGCATCATCCTGCCGGTCCTGCTCGTATGACAGGGCAAAGCCCTGCATCATCTCGTTTGTAGAACTTTTAATGACTTCGGCCATGGCATCCAGCTCGGCAAGCGGGTCATCCTGTTTGGCGATATTCTCCAGGCGCTCACGCATTTCCAGCTGTTGCATTAGAAACGCAGCATCCATGGTTGTCTCGTTTTCCAGGTTAATATCCAGGCCTTTCAGCTTGAGCAGGTAGGTGGCGCGTAACACCGGGTCTTTCAGTGTTGTCAGCGCTTCATTAATCCATGAAGTCTGCTGCATTGATATACGCTTTTCCTGATCAGAAGCATTGGCAAAGCGATCGGGATGAACCTGTTTCTGCAGTTGCATATAATGCTGCTGAATCCTGTTAAGGTCCACATCATATGAAACGGGAAGATCAAACAACTCGAAAAAGTTGCGCTTGAGTATATCGTCAGACACTTTGAAAGCTCTCAGAATTACAAGTTACTGCAGCAGTCAGCCGGCAATCAGCTGCCGTGCTTAAACTGTGAAACTTTCACCACAACCACAGGCTGCTTTTTCTTTTGGATTATTAAATTTGAAACCTTCGTTCAGGCCTTCGCGGGTATAATCCAGTTCGGTACCATCAAGATAAACCAGGCTTTTTTTATCAACGATGACCTTAACGCCCATATCCTCGAACACTTCATCTTCCGGATGAATTTCATCGACAAACTCCAGCACATAAGACATACCGGAGCAGCCCATGGTTTTTACACCAAGACGCAGACCAACGCCCTTTCCACGGTTTTCGAGAAAGGCTTTAACACGTTCAGCTGCAGGTTCAGTTAAGGTAATGGCCATGTCGCTATCTCTGTAAATTCTGTTTAGTTGTTTTTCTGTTTGTAGTCGGCGATTGCTGCATTAATTGCATCTTCCGCCAGTACCGAACAATGGATCTTGACCGGTGGCAAGGCCAACTCTTCAGCAATCTGCGTGTTTTTAATCGCCTGCGCTTCGTCCAGCGTCTTGCCCTTGACCCACTCGGTCAACAGGGAGCTGGATGCAATCGCACTGCCACAACCATAGGTTTTAAATACCGCGTCCTCGATAACACCGTTATCGTCAACCTTGATCTGCAGTTTCATTACATCACCACATGCCGGTGCACCGACCATGCCGGTACCCACGTTATCTTCATTTTCAAAACTGCCAACGTTTCTTGGATTTTCGTAATGATCCAGAACTTTTTCACCGTATGCCATATTTCACCTATAACTTTTTACTAGCAAATTTTTTACTGTAGGCCTGCATAAGGAACGTTGCAGGCAATTTAGTAAACGCCGGGAACGGCAAAGCCTTATCCCGGCCTACATTGATTCTTTATTTTCAACTTTTAATGCGCAGCCCATTCGATACTGTCGAGGTCAATACCCTCTTTATACATGTCCCATAATGGTGACAGCGCACGTAATTTCTCTACCGCTTCGCGCACGTGTGCGATGGTGCGATCAATTTCTTCTTCCGTGGTATAACGTCCCAGGGTAAAACGAATGGAACTGTGAGCCAGTTCATCATTACGGCCCAGGGCACGCAATACATAGCTGGGCTCCAGACTGGCCGAAGTACAGGCACTACCACTGGAAATAGCCAGATCTTTTAATGCCATTAACAGGCTTTCACCCTCAACATAGTTAAAGCTGATATTGATATTACCGGCAATGCGCTGGTCAATATCGCCGTTAACGTAAACCTCTTCCATGTCTTTTACGCCGTCATATAATTTGTTACGCAGCTTCAGCAGGCGTTCGTTTTCTGCATGCATTTCCTCTTTGGCAATGCGGAAGGCCTCACCCATACCGACAATCTGGTGGGTTGCCAGGGTACCGGAACGCATGCCGCGCTCATGGCCACCGCCGTGCATCTGCGCTTCCAGACGGATGCGTGGCTTTCTCTGTACATACAGGGCACCGATACCCTTGGGGCCGTAAATTTTATGTGCGGAGAAGCTCATTAAATCAACCGGAAGCTGTTCCAGGTTGATATCCACTTTACCGGCACTCTGGGCGCCGTCGACATGGAAAATCACTTTTCTTTCACGGCAGATATTACCGATGGCCTCGATATCCTGGATAACACCGATTTCGTTGTTAACATGCATGAT
>JAJRTD010000068.1 GCA_024278435.1 Gammaproteobacteria bacterium
ACCACTGAGCAATCAGATATTTACGGAGCATAAGATTCTTCGCTGCGCTCTGAATGACACTTATTCAGAGTATCCTTAGCGATATGTCCATGGATGGACGGTATTAGGGTAATGCAGGAGTAATTACCGAAGAATCTTTTACTCCGTAAGTTGTAGATGGTGCGGTAGTCTAAGATCCTTCGACTCCACTGCGTTACGCTCAGGATGACAGAAATTTCGAATAAACTTATAACATGCAACTTACAACTCATTTCGCCTGAATAAAATCAATCGCCTGCTGCAGCCGCTGCAACGTTTTATCCTTGCCCAGCAGCTCCAGCGTCACATCGATGGATGGTGATTTTCCATGCCCGGTAACCGCTAGCCGTAACGGCTGACCGACTTTTCCAAAACCGACTTCAAGGGTTTTTACCGTATTTTCCACCACATGGTGAATGGCTTCGGCACTCCAGTTGTCCAGCTCGGTATATTGCTGCTTTAAATCCTCAAGAATAGGCAGCGCGGTTTCCTTAAACTGTTTTTTGGCCTGCTTTGCATTGTACTCGTCAAAGTCTTCATAGAGAAAACGGATTTCTTCAGCCAGTTCCACCAGCGTGCTGCAGCGTTCCTGAAACACTTTCAGCACGGCGATTAAATCAGGCCCCTGATCCGTACTGTAGCCGGCCGCTTGAATATACTCCTGCAACAGTTCAGCCAGAGCATCCGGTTCTTTGTTCTTTATATAATGCTGGTTTAACCACAGCAGTTTCTCGGTATTAAACGCCGATGGCGAGGAATTAATATCGACCGCATCAAACAGTTCAATCATTTCTTCCCGGCTGAAAATCTCCTGGTCACCATGCGACCAGCTCAGGCGTACCAGGTAATTGATCAACGCTTCCGGCAGAAAACCGTCTTCCCTGTACTGCATCACGCTGACCGCGCCGTGGCGTTTCGACAGGCGTTTGCCATCATCACCCAGAATCATCGGCACATGGGCATAAACCGGTAACTCGGCACCCAGTGCCTTGAGGATATTGATCTGCCGCGGGGTATTATTGAGGTGGTCATCGCCGCGGATCACATGGGTCATTTTCATATCCAGGTCGTCCACCACCACGGTTAGATTATAGGTTGGTGTACCATCGGCACGCTCGATAATCAGGTCATCCAGTTCGCGGTTGTTGATAACCACCCGGCCTTTTACCAGGTCATCAATAATCACGTCACCATCGACCGGGTTCTTAAAGCGGATAACCGTGCCTTCTGTTGCACACAGATTCTTGTCACAGCAGCAACCGTCATAACGCGGCTTTTCCTTGTTGGCCATCTGCTGTTCGCGCAGCGCGGCCAGGCGTTCTTTTGTGCAGTCACAGTAATAGGCATGACCGCTGTCCAGCAGCTGCTGTATCACTTCACGGTAACGCTCAAAACGCTGGGTCTGGTAAAAAGGGCCTTCATCATAATCCAGTCCCAGCCATTCCATGCCGTCCAGAATGGCCTGTACCGATTCGTCGGTAGAACGCTCCCGGTCGGTATCTTCGATACGCAGAATAAACCGGCCGCCATTTTTTCTGGCATATAACCAGGAAAACAGGGCGGTACGGGCGCCACCGACATGCAGGTAACCGGTGGGACTGGGGGCAAATCTTGTGCGAACTTTCATAGGCTGGGGTTGGTAAATAATCGGGTGCGGTATTTTAGTATAAAAAAGTCGGCAGTTGGCAGTTATCAGCAGGCAGAAAAAACTAAAACCGGGATTATTTCATTGTAAACCCTGGTGAACAATTTCGAACCTGTTCTAAAGCTACGCATTAAAGATCCTTCACTGGCGTTCAGGATGACAGTCATGTGCCAGGTTTTTTCGCTTTTTCTGCCAACTGCCAACTGATAACTGCCAACTCCCCCTCACCATTAGGATAAAATCAATAACATGCCACAGCCACCGGACAATATAGACCACGCCCGCCTCCTCCAGCAAATCACCCGCTGGTCCGAGGAGCTTGGTTTCCAGCAACTGGGGGTATCGGATATTGACCTGGCCGATCACGAGGAACACCTGAACAACTGGCTGGCCGCCGGTTTACATGGTGAGATGGATTACATGCACAAGCACGGAAGCAAGCGCAGCCACCCTGAGCAACTGGTGGACGAGACCTGCCGCGTTATATCGGTGCGCATGGACTACATGCCGCCGGACTGTGAACTGTCCGATGCCGTGCTGGCAAACCCGCAGCTTGGATTTATCTCGCGTTATGCACTGGGAAGGGATTACCACAAGGTAATGCGCAAGCGCCTGCAAAAACTCTCTGAAAAGATCCAGCAGCAGATCGGTGATTTCGGCTACCGGGTTTTTGTCGACAGTGCACCGGTGCTGGAAAAAGCACTGGCGGAAAAATCCGGACTGGGCTGGATAGGCAAGCATTCCAACCTGATTAACCGGAATGCAGGTTCCTGGTTTTTCCTGGGCGAAATCTACACCAACCTGCCGCTACCGCTTAGCAAGCACCAGACACAGGAACACTGCGGTACCTGCACCAGCTGCATCGACATCTGCCCGACACAGGCAATTATCGCCCCCTATAAAGTGGATGCCCGGCGCTGTATCTCCTACCTGACCATTGAGCTGCACGGCCCTATCCCGCTGCAGTATCGCGAAGCCATCGGCAATCGCATCTATGGCTGTGATGACTGCCAGTTATGCTGCCCGTGGAACCGCTTTTCCCAACCAACATCCGAGCAGGACTTTTTCGCCCGCCACCCGCTGGACGCGCCGGCACTGACGGAACTGTTGCAGTGGGATGAAGCCACTTTTCTGAAAAATACCGAAGGCTCAGCCATCCGCCGCATCGGCTACCGGCGCTGGTTAAGAAATATATCGGTGGCGCTGGGCAATGCGCCGCCATCGCCCGACATTACTGGCGCGCTGGTTCAGAAGAGAGAGGAATTGACTGGCGATGATATGTTAGTGGAGCATATCGAATGGGCGATGGCGCGCCAGAGGCGCGCAATGAAAAGTGAAAAATGAAAAGTGAAAAATGGTTACACGCCTACGGCGTGTGTGCTTTCA